>DASYMV010000020.1:0-2400 GCA_036008865.1 Pseudonocardiaceae bacterium
AGCGGCCGAGGTCCAGCGAGAGCCCGCGCACCATCCCGTTCACGCCCGCCTTGCTCGCCGAGTACGAGGGGATGCTGTGGTAGGCCACCATCGACGCCGCCGACGAGGTCACGAGGATGACCCCTCCGCCGTTCTCCTTCATCGGTCGCACGGAGTGCTTCGCGAACAGGAAGGGACCGGTGAGGTTGGTGTCGATCACGTGGTGCCAGTCCTCGAGCGGGAAGTCCTCGAAGGCCAGCACCTCGCCGCCCATCACGCTGGGCACGCCGCCACGCGAGACGATTCCGGCGTTTGCCCACGTGATGTCCAGCTTGCCGAACTCGTCGAGCGCGGTCTTCACCGTGCGTGCGACGTCCGGCTCCTTGGTGGTGTCCGCCTCGACCGCGACGGCGGTGCCACCCTGCTCGGTGACGAGCTTGACGGTGCCCTCCGCACGGTCGCCGATGATGTCCATCACGACGACCTTGGCACCTTCGGCCGCGAAGAGCTGGGCGGCCTGACGGCCCAGCCCGGAGCCTGCACCGGTGATGATCGCGACCTTGTTCTCGAGTCTCGCCATGACGTGTCCTCTCTGAAACGTCCGGACGGAGGGGCGCAGGGAACCGGCCGCCTCCGGAAACGGTGGGCCGGCGGCGGCTCTGGGCCGCTGGACCACACCGAAGAATGGTGATCGAATTGCGGGCGCAGCCCTTCGATCTGCCGCACCTTATCCCTTTAGGTTGGGACCGTCAACGACTTGTCAGGCCGACGCGACCGGCGTGAAGAGCAGCGGCAGCCGAGCGAAACCGCGCACCTGGCTGGGCAGCACGACGTCCGGGTCCTCCGGGTCGAGGCGGTAGTCGGAGATCCGCTTGTGCAGCTCCTCCATCGCGATCCGCAGCTCCACGCGGGCCAGGTGCGACCCGATGCAACGGTGCGGGCCGGAGCCGAACGTGAGGTGCCGGTTCGGCGTGCGGTTCACCTGCAGCGCGTGCGGGTCGGCGAACTGCGAGTCGTCCCGGTTCGCCGAGCAGAGCAACAGCAGGAGCTGGTCGTCGGCCTTGACCGTCACCCCACCGATCTCGACGTCGGCCACCGCGCGACGCCCCATCGCGACCTGGGCCTCGAACCGCAGGACCTCCTCCACCGCAGCCGGGATCGCCGTGGGGTCCGCGAGGATCTTGTCCCGCTGGTCCGTGTTGACCGAAAGGTGCTTGACCATCCAGCACAGCGTGCCCTGGACCGTGTGCAGACCGGCGATCAGCAGCAGGAAGAACATCCGCGCGAGCTCATCGTCCGTCAGGTCCCGCTCGACGCCGTCCGAGTCCTTGATCTGCGTCTTCATCACCTCGGTGGTGATGTCCTCGAGTGAGTTGCCGGCCGCCTCGGCCTCACGCCGGGCGGTGATCACCTGCATGAAGTAGCCGAACATCTGGTAGGCGGCCTGGGTCCGCGACTCGACGGCCTGTTCCGGGGTGTCGCCCGGCTTGCCGTTCATCGCGATCTCGGTGGCCTCGGTGAACATCGGCGCGTCCGCAACCGGCCAACCCATCAACGTGAGGAAGACCTGGGTGGGCAGCTCATGGGCGAACTGCTCCACGAACTCGACCTTGCCGTCGCCCTGGAAGGCCTCGATCAGCTGCACGACGAGCTCGCGGATCCGCGGCTCGAGCGCACGCATCCGGGACGGACTGAACAACGGCTGCAGGGCCTGCCGGTAGGACGTGTGCTCCGGCGGGTCCAGCTCGATCGGGAGGAACTTGCCCTGCCCGGCGTCGACCAGGTTGTTGGGATAGCTGGAGAAGGCCTCGGGGGTGCGCAGGATCTCGTGCACCTCGTCGTAGGCGGTGACGAGCCAGTGCCCGCCGTACGCCGGCGACCACACCAGGGGGCCGATCTTGGCGAGCTCGCCGGTGCGCTCCTGCATCCGGTCCACCGGCATCGTCAGCGCTGGGTCGTAGATGTCGAAGTCCACGACCAGATCCGGTCTGACGTCTTCACGCGTGGTGGGCATGACACTCTCCTGTCCGGTCGACTGTGACCTGTGACTTTACAAACGACGCATTATGTCAAGTGGTAACGTAGCCAATCGGGTGAACGCCCGTCGAGCCCCTGGAGGAACTTGTGCCCGCACCGCCGCCCGCCCCCGTCGAGAGCGTGCTCGACCTCTTCCGGCTCGACGGGCGGGTAGCACTCGTCA
Organism: Pseudonocardiaceae bacterium; assembly: GCA_036008865.1. Classification (GTDB taxonomy): domain Bacteria; phylum Actinomycetota; class Actinomycetes; order Mycobacteriales; family Pseudonocardiaceae; genus DASYMV01. The sequence continues at coordinate 2,180 of DASYMV010000020.1, forward strand.
CCGGCGCGAGCAGTGGCCTGGGCGCGGGGTTCGCCGCGGCGCTCGCCGAGGCGGGCGCTGATCTCGTGCTCGCCGCCCGTCGCCTCGACGGCATGGAGAAGACCGCCGCCGCGATCCGGGAACGGGGCCGCCGGGCCGTCGCGGTGGTGACGGACGTGAACGACCCGGCCGCGTGTGCGGCGGCCGCTGCCCGCGCCATCGCTGAGTTCGGGCGGCTCGAC
>DASYMV010000021.1:0-1832 GCA_036008865.1 Pseudonocardiaceae bacterium
GTGCGTCTGGCGCACGCCGAACTGCGGCTGCTCGCCGGACGCACGGAGGACACGCGGCTGCGCAGCGAGCTCCAGCGGATCTGCGACCGGCTGACCGCTCCTCGGGCGGCTGGGCCGGAGTCGCACCTGACGCCCCGTGAACTGGACGTGCTCACCTGCGTCGCGGCCGGCTGCAGCAACGCGGAGACGGCACGGCGCCTGGGGTTACGGCCCGAGACGGTGAAGAGCTACCTCCGCGAGGTGATGCGCAAGCTCGGTGTGCACGGCCGGTTCGAGGCCGTGGTCGCGGCACGACGGGCCGGGTTGCTCCCCTGAGCCCGTCAACTCCGCTAAGCCTCGTCCAGGGCCTCGCCGAAGTCGCGAAGCAGGGCGTTGTGCCGGTTGTGGGCGAGGACGTGCCCCACTGTCAGCACCGCCGCCACCGGCCACTCGATGATCTGGAGGAAGGCCAAGGTGGCGACGCCGCCGAAGAAGGCGAGCTGATCGAGCGGCGGCAGGTGGATGTGCATCACCCCCGGAATCTCCACGTGGACGGAGTTGTTCCTGGTGGCGATGGCAGCGGCCTGCTGGCCGACGGCGGCGAGGCCCTCGTTCGACGAGGCCGCTCGGCCGGTGCTCGGCCCGTTGGTCTCGGGCGAGGTCGTCGTGGTCACGAGCGTGCTCCTTCCGATCCAGGTGGGCGGTCACGACTGGGAGGGCAGCGGTGTCGCCGACACGGACGGGCACGACCCCCGCGCGCTGTCCACGATGTGTGAAGCCGCCTGCTCGACGGCGCTGACGGAGGTGGTGATCGCACCGAGTTTCGCCGTCACGCCGCTCTGGTCGCTCAAGCCGTTGATGGTGGTGTGCAGCGAGCTCAGCGCCTCCCGCAAGGCGGCCACCTGGGGACCGAACTGCGGCTGCGCGGCGTTGGCCAGGTTGTTCGCCGCCACCTCGAGATTTCGCAGTGCCGCCTTGACCCCGTCGACGCCGCTGGACGCGTCGAGTTTCGTGAGGTTCGCGGCTGCTGCCTGGTAGTCGTTGACCGCAGCGCAGAGCGCGGCGGCGGACGCACCGGCGGACCCACCGCTCGATGATGTCGCGGATTGTTGCCGTGATGAGGTCTGGGACTGGGGCGGGTTCTGGGACTGCGACTGGGGCGGAGTCCCGCACGCCGCGATTCCCATCAGCCCCGCCAAGCACACGCCGACCAGGGCGAGACCTGCCCTGTGCTCACGAGACGTCATGCCGCGTTCACCTCCCTGATGTGACGCGAGCGTTGTTCCGCCCGCACACCTGTAGAAGTCAGAACCAGGACCGGAAGAGCTGTGCGGTCGACGCGGGTGAAAGCGGTGTCGGGTGCGGTCGCGAGACGAGTTCCGACGACGAGCACCCACAGCAGCATCAGACCGATCGGGACGCGCTCCCACAGGCCCATGTACGGGTCCAGCCTCGCCATGGCGGCGACCGCGAGGAACGCGGTCGGCACCGTCACGGCGGCGATGGCGACCGAGAACCGCCAGACGCCGCGCCACCAGAGGTATCGCCCGAGAGCCCTGCCGAGCACGCTCGCGCCCGCCAGGCCGCACAGTGCTGCCGCACTCACGAACACGTTGTGAACCGCGGTCGCGGTCGTGGTGTGCCCGTGCGCGTGGCTCTGGTCCATCGGGAACGCGATCACCATCGCCAGGCCGGCCCCGACGTTGAACAACACGAGGACAACACCGATCGTGCTCAGCCGCCCGTCGCCCAGGGCCATCCTCAGTCCGATCGCGAAGACGGCCAGCAGCAGTGCGGAAGCCACGTACATCGCCACGAACGGGGAACGGTGGGACACGTCGGCCGCGGTGGGT
>DASYMV010000022.1:0-2057 GCA_036008865.1 Pseudonocardiaceae bacterium
TGGAGCACCGGCAGTCGGAGTAGTGGTGACCGGAGCGCTGGTGTGCGGTTCGCGCGGCGCAAACCGCACCTGCAAGCGACCGTCGTCCAACCGGGCTCCGGCAACCACCGCACGAGCCAGTGCGGCCGGCAGCGGCAGCACCCGGCGATAGGAACCAACCGTGATGATCAGCTCGTCACCGTGTCGCGCGAGCTCCAGCTCGTCAGCTGATGCCAACGGCAACGGCATGGTCAGCGTGTAGGTGCGCCCGTCCGTGTCGATGTGGCGATCCACCCAGAGCGAGGTCTCGTCGGTCGCGCGCGCGAACGGGTCGTCCCCGCCGTACATCTCGACGGCGAAGGCAGCGAGCTCCTCGACGCCGACCGGTTCGCACGCGCGGTACGGCGACTCCCAGATCGGCAGTGGGCGGAACGAGTCCGCGACGTCCTCGAGGATCCCGCGCTGAGCCGCGACCCACTGCCGGCGCCAGTTGTCGGCACCCGCGGCCGGGAACACCCGGTTCGCGACCACGCCGTCGACGCGGTAGCCGTACAGAGAAAGGGTGGTGAGCGACCGGCGGGCCTCGGCGACCACGACGGCCTCGGGCGTGAGCACCAACCGCACCGAGGCGTCCGGGCCGGCGAGCAGCGCGCGGATGTCGGCGAGGTCGCCGTGCAGCCGGCGCAGGGCGTCGAACACGTTGTCGTCCGGCATCGGGATCCCGGCCGCCTTGCTCAGCAGCGGCCGGAACGTCCGGACCACCTTGCGCTCGACGTTGAAGATCCGGTCCATGTACCAGTTCAGTGCCTCGGGCAACGCGAGCAACCGCAGCGTCTCGGCCGTCGGCGCGCAGTCGACCACGACCACGTCCCAGCGCCCCGAGCGGACGTGGTCCCGCACCTCGAGCAGCGCGAGCACCTCCTCCGCGCCCGGCAGCACGGTCAGCTCCTCGGCCTCGATCGGGTCGACCCCGACCACGTGCAGCACCGAGCGCAGGTAGGCCTGGATGTCGCCCCAGGACCGCTCGAACCGCCGCTGCGCGTCGATCTGCTGGACGAACAGCAGGTCGTCGATCTCGGTCGGCTCGCCGCCGACCCGGGAATCGAACGCGTCCGACAGCGAGTGCGCGGCATCGGTGGACAGCACCTGCGTGCGCAGTCCGCGCAGAGCGGCCAGCGTGGCAGTGCCGGCCGCGGACGTGGTCTTCCCCACGCCGCCTTTCCCTGTGTACAGCAGGACCCGGGTCACGGAACGAGGGACTCGACGCGCTTCTTGAGCCCCTTCAGGGCGGTGTCGATGATGACCTTCTCGGCCTTGCGCTTGAGCATCCCGATCATCGGGATCGCCACGTCGACCGCCAGCCGGTAGGTCACCTCTGTGCCCTCGTCACCCAGGTCACGCAGGACATAGGCACCGTCCATGCCCTTCACCATCTTGGCCTGCACCAGCGTCCAGGTGACCTCATTGCGGGACCACACGTAGTCCAGCGTGTACTCGTCGGAGATCGCCCCGGCATCCACCTTGAACCGCACCTGTTTCGGCCGGCCGGCCTCATCGGTGGACAGCACCTCGGTCTCGCGCATCGAGTCGGCCCACTCCGGGTACTCCTCGAAGTCCGCGATCACCGCCATGATCGCCTTCGGGGTCGCGTTCACGACGATGGTCGAGGTGGTCTGCTCTGCCATCGATTCACCTCTCCGCTGCCGGGACGTGTTCTGCCGGGCCGGTTCCCGGTCCGGGTGCAGGGCGCCGGTGCCCACACCGGAGACTATCGCGGGTTCCCAGCCGGGCCTGCGTTCGCCCGCGGCGCGGCCCTGCTCGACCTCGTCCTTGAAGCGCCAGAGGTGCTCGCGGTACCGGTTCACGTACGACTCCTGCAGCTTCAGCAACCCCGTGGGGCTGGTACGCCGCTGTGGATCCACCCGGAGGTACCAGTGCACGACCACCCCGTCGCGGACCTGCTCGAGCCACCACTCCGCAGTACCGATCGCTGCGCCGGTCACCGTCCAGCGGACGCCCTCCAGGCCGCGGTGCTCGTACGGCGTCAGGGTCAGGTCGGGCCACCACTCGCGCCAGAG
>DASYMV010000023.1:0-2351 GCA_036008865.1 Pseudonocardiaceae bacterium
GGCCTGATCGGGGGTGCACGAGAGTCGCTCGGCGATGACGCCCTTCGCCTGCTCGACCACCGCGCGGGTGCGGGAGGCCACGCGCATCCTGGCCAGCTCGTCGCGTTGTCGCACGACGAGCTGGGCCAAGGCACTCACCTCTGCTGAGGTCTCCGGCTCGCGTCCTTCACCCACCGTCAACACAATGCCAGTGCGAGGGGCGAGTCACACAGCACAGGTGTCCGAATTGTCACCAGGTTCCGCGGTTCGCAAACTACTGGACGACCACGGGAGCACCGTTCGCGACGAGCTTCCAGTCGGCGGTGGCGAACTTCGCCGGGTCGATCTCTCCCGCCGCCTTCACCCAGTCGATCATCAGCTGACGGATCTCCTGCTGCTGGTTGAGCAGCACCGGCGCGGTCTTGACGTGCGGGAAGTTGCCGCCGCCGGACTGCCGGTAGTTGTTCACCGCCACCGCGAACACCTGGTCGGGCGCGACCGGCGTGCCGCCGTGGGTGAGGTTGGTGATCCGCCGGCCCTCGGGCTTGGCGATGTCGATGTCGTAGGCAAGCCGCGCGTCCAAGCCCGCCGCGACGTCGTAGTTGTAGTCCGGCGTTCCGCTGGGTGCCGTGGACGTGGGCGCGTTGGTCACCGCATCCGGAGCGAACGGCCCTGTTCCGGCCACCTGCCGGAAGTAGCTGGCCGACTTCTCCAAGTAGTCCTTCAGCTGCGCGCCGGTCAGCTTCACCGCCAGAAGCGTGTTGTCGAAGATGTAGAGCCCTGCGACGTCGCGCACGGACACGTCACCGGCCGGGATCGAGGCGTCGCGGTTGAAGGGCGCGGCGAGCGAGAGCACCGGCAGGCTCGCGTCGGCCGTGCCCGTGAGTGCCTTTCGCACCTCGACGGCCTGGACGTGGTTGATGAAGTCCAGTGCTGCGACGTCCTCGTAGCGGGCCGTCGCAGCGGACATGGCCTGCTTGTTGGTGCCGACCTTCGAGTTGACGTAGGCGACGACCTTGTCGTGGTCGGCCCCCAGCAACCGCACGATCCGGTTGTCCTCCGGCACGGTGTTGGAGTTGAGGACCTGGGAGCGGCTCGTGTTCAGCGTCCAGCCGCCACGCGGCGTCCAGGTGAAGTCGAACTCCATGAGGCTCAGGCGCTTGCCCCAGAACAGCGGCTCGGTGATGAGCACCTGCTTGCCGGATTCCTCGTTGGTCACCATGCGCTGCGGGATCTCGACGTGCGCGTGGCCCACCAGGATCGCGTCGATGCCCGGCACCTGCTCGGCGACGAGGGTGGAGGCGTTCTCCGGAAAGGGCAGGGCGTCACCGTAGGACGACGACGTGTCGGCACCGGAGTGCGCAGCGACGATCACGACGTCCACACCCGCCCGGCGCAGCTTCGGCACCCAGATCTTGGCCTGCTCGACGAGACCGGGGAAGGTCATCTTGCCTTCGACGTTGGCCTTGTCCCAGATCGCGATGCCGGGGTTGGTCAGGCCGAGGATGCCCACGCGCAGCGGCGGCGCGCCGGTCCGCCAGATGGTCTTGATGACGTAAGGCTTGAAGGCCGGACGACCGGTCTGCTCGTCGACGGCGTTGGCGCCCAGCAGCGGGAAGTCGAGTTGGTTCTCGAACGTGCGCAACAACGGGATGCCGTAGTTGAACTCGTGGTTGCCCAGCGCGGCCGCGTCATAACCGATCGCGTTCATCGCGGCGGCCATCGGGTGGATGCGACGCCGGGTGATCGGCTCGACCTTGGCGTAGTAGTAGGCCAGCGGGGTGCCCTGGATGGTGTCGCCGGCGTCGATCAGCAGCGTGCTGTGCTCACCGCGCTCCGAGCGCACGGCGTTGACCAGCGTGGAGATCTTGGCCAGGCCGATGTCGTTGTGCTGGGCGTCGTCGAACTCCTTGTTCGCGAAGTAGTCCCAGTTGAAGACGTTTCCGTGCATGTCAGTGGTGCCGAGCACGGTGAGCTTGAACGACCTGGACAAACCCCTGTCCTCCGTGGCGGGCTCGGCCTGCGCGACGGCGGGCCGGAATCCGGCGGCGGCGAGGATTCCCGCTGCTCCGCCTGCGAGCAGGGCACGTCTGCGAACGGGCGAGCTGGGGTTGTCTGGCACGACGTCTCCTCGTGGATCTCACGAATCCTTCACAACGAGCGAGACCGTACGTGTTGACCGTTGACGGATGTCGTCACTTCACCGGACGTTGCGCTGGCCTTCACGGAAGAACTGCTCGACCGCGTCCGCGCCGCCGAACTCGCGCAGCACCCGGATCGCGCCGAAGGGCGCGTTCCAGAACGCCCCCTCGGGGACCTGGCTCGGCCCCACGTACGCGTAGGGCTCGGCGCAGAAGGAATCACCCGGTGAG
>DASYMV010000024.1:0-18080 GCA_036008865.1 Pseudonocardiaceae bacterium
TGGCCCGAACACGTCTGGGCGGAGGACGTGAAGCTGATGCGCGAGGCCGGGGTGAACCTGGTCAGCGTCGGCATCTTCTCCTGGGCCCTGCTCGAGGTGGATGAGGGCCGCTTCGAGTTCGGCTGGCTCGATCGCGTCCTGGACCTGCTGCACGAAAGCGGCATCCGCGTCGACCTCGCGACGGCGACCGCGGCGCCTCCGCCGTGGCTGACCCACCGCTACCCCGACGTGCTTCCCGTCCGAGAGGACGGCGTGCGGCTCTCACCGGGCTCGCGGCAGTCCTACTGCCCCAGTTCGCCGATCTACCGCGAGCGCGCCGTCGCGCTGGCCCGTGCGGTGGCCGAGCGCTACCGCGACCACCCGGCCCTCGCGGCGTGGCACGTCGGCAACGAGTACGGCTGCCACGTCTCGCGCTGCTACTGCGACCGCTGCGCCGAGGCGTTCCGCGCCTGGCTCGTCCGCAGGCACGGCGACCTGGACGCGCTCAACGAGGCGTGGGCGACCGCGTTCTGGAGTCAGCACTACACGGACTGGGCGCAGATCCTCCCGCCCCGCGTCACGCCGTCCTTCGGCAACCCCGGACAGCTCCTGGACTTCGACCGGTTCTCCTCGGACGCGTTGCTGGACCTGTTCCGCGCCGAGCGCGACGTGCTGCGCGAAGTCACACCGGCCGTTCCGGTCACCACCAACTTCATGGTCATGTGGACCTTCAGCGGACTGGACTACTGGTCGTGGGCACCGGAGGTGGACTTCGTCTCCAACGACCACTACGTCCGCGCTGAGGACCCGGAACGGCACGTCGAGCTCGCGCTCTCCGCCGATCTCACCCGAGGGCTCGCGCAGGGAAAGCCCTGGCTGCTGATGGAGCAGTCGACCTCGGCGGTCAACTGGCAGCCGCGCAACATCGCGAAGCTGCCCGGCGAGATGCGGCGCAACTGCTTCGCGCAACTCGCCCGCGGCGCGGACGGCACGTTGTTCTTCCAGTGGCGCCAGTCGAAGGCCGGTGCGGAGCGCTACCACTCGGCGATGGTTCCGCACACGGGAATCGGCACCCAGGTCTTCCGCGAAGTCTGCCGCGTGGGTTCGGAGTACGCCCGTCTCGACGAGCTGCGGCAGTCCACTGTGGACGCCGAGGTGGCTGTGATCTGGGACTGGCAGTCGGAGTGGGCGGTCGAGCAACCCGCGCACCCCACCACGGACTTCTCCTACCGCGACCACGTGCTGTCGGTGTACCGGGAGCTGTGGCGGGCCGGCGTGACGGTGGACTTCGTCGCGCCGGGAGCGGATCTGTCGCGTTACCGGCTCGTCGTCGTGCCGTGGCTCCACGCCGTCACCGACGCCGACGCGCGGCGCCTGACCGAGTACGTCGACGGCGGTGGCCACGCACTGATCACCTGGCTCTCCGGCATCACCGACGAGCGCGGTCACGTCCGCCTGGGCGGCCATCCCGGAGCGTTCCGCGAGTTGCTGGGCGTGTGGACCGAGGAATTCCACCCGCTGCGCCTGGGCGAAACCGTTCGGCTCGACGACGGCGGGGTCGTGTCGGCGTGGACCGAGCACCTGCACGCGCGCACCGCCAAGGTCGTGACGAGCTACGTCGACGGTCCGCTTCCGGAGGTGCCCGCGATCACCCGCAACGAGTTCGGTGCCGGGGTCGCCTGGTACCTCGCGTGCGGCCTTCAGGGCGAGGGGCTGAGGCGCCTCGTCGACGCCGTGGTCGAGCAGTCGGGTGCGAGCGCGGTCGCCGTGGGACCCGCGGGAGTGGAGCTCGTACGTCGACGCGGTGTCGTCGACGGCCGGGACGTATCGTGGCTCTTCGCTGTCAACCACACGGACGCCGACGCCGAACTGGATGCCGAGGGTGTCGAACTGCTGTCCGGTGCGCGTGTCCCCGGTCGACTCGTCGTGCGGGCAGGGGACGTAGCGGTGTTGAGGGAAGAGGTGTGAGGTGCTCGCGCGGCAACGGCAAGCGGTGATCCTCGAAGAGGTTCGGCGCAGCGGGGCGGTGCGCGTCAGCGACCTCGTCGTCCGGCTGGGTGTCTCGGACATGACCGTGCGGCGCGATCTCGACGTGCTCGCCGGGCGCGGCTTGGTGGAGAAGGTGTACGGCGGGGCGACCTCGGTGGTCGGTCGCAGCACCGACGAACCGGGGTTCGAAGTGAAGTCCGTCCGGCAGTTGCCGGAGAAGGAGGCCATCGCCGCGCAGGCCGCGAGCCTCGTGCGGCCCGGCACCGCGATCGGCCTGTCCGCGGGCACGACGACGTGGACCCTCGCCCGCTTCCTCGACGACGTACCGGATCTGACGGTCGTCACGAACTCCATACGGGTGGCCGACGTGCTGCAGCAGAGCGGTCGCACCGATCGCACGGTGGTGCTCACGGGTGGCGTGCGCACACCGTCTGACGCGCTCGTCGGCCCGGTGGCGGTGCAGGCCCTGCGATCCCTGCACCTGGACGTGGTTTTCCTGGGCGTGCACGGCATGACCGAGCGGTCGGGATTCACCACGCCGAACCTGAACGAGAGCGAGACCGACCGCGCGCTGGTGGATGCCGCCGGCCGCGTGGTCGTGGTCGCCGACCACACGAAGTGGGGGACGGTGGGCATCTCCACCATCGCCGACCTCGACGAGGCGGATGTGCTGGTGACGGATGAGGGACTGCCCGGCGAGGTCCGGCAGATCCTGTTCGAGCAAGTCGGTGAACTGGTCCTGGCACACGTGCCGGGCCGAGGCGAGGAGTTGGCGTGAGGCGTACCGCGGGCAAGCTGGCGGACGGCCGGGAGATCATCTACTTCGACGACACGCAGGAGGCACCACCGCGCACCGCGGTGGACACGAGAGACCTCCCCACGTCGCAGCCCGCCTCGGAGGTCCGGCGTGACCCGCTCACCGGCGAATGGGTTGCCATCGCGTCACACCGGCAGACCCGCACGTACAAGCCGCCCGCCGACTTGTGCCCGTTGTGTCCGACGGCGCCGGGCCGCCTCACCGAGATCCCCGAGTCGGCCTACGACGTCGTGGTGTTCGAGAACAGGTTCCCCTCCTTCGCGGAGGCCGTGCCGGATGTTCCGTCCACAGTGGACGGAATGTCGATGGTCGCGCGTGCCGCGGGACGGGGCAGGTGCGAGGTGGTGGCTTTCACCTCCGACCACAAGACGTCCTTCGGCGGGCTGAGCGCGTCGCGAGTCCGCACGGTCGTCGACGCGTGGGCGGACCGCACCGAGGCGCTCGGGCGTGTGCCCGGCGTCGAGCAGGTCTTCCCGTTCGAGAACCGTGGTGAGGAGATCGGCGTAACCCTGCACCACCCGCACGGCCAGATCTACGGCTACCCGTTCGTGACGCCGAAGACCGAGCGGATGCTGGAGATCGCGCAGGAGTACTTCGACGAGCACGGCCGCCCGGTGATGGGTGACGTCCTCGCGGCAGAGCGGGCGGCGGGCACCAGGGTGATCGCCGAGAGCGAGCACTGGACGGCGTTCGTGCCCGCTGCGGCGCGGTGGCCGGTGGAGGTGCACGTCGTCCCGCACCGTCAGGTGCCGGATCTGCCCGCGTTGACCGACGAGGAGCGCGACGACTTCGCGCGCCTGTACCTCGAGGTCCTGCACCGGCTCGACGCGCTGTACGACCGGCCGCTGCCCTACATCGCCGCGTGGCACCAGGCGCCGGTGAACGTCGGACGCGACCTGTCGTGGCTGCACCTCGAGGTGTTCTCCGTGCTGCGCACGGCGGACAAGCTGAAGTACCTCGCGGGTTCCGAGTCCGGAATGGGCGTTTGGATCAACGACGCGACTCCTGAGCAGATCGCCGAGCGGCTTCGCGGCTGATTCCCCGATCAACTTCGGGAAGCCGCCCGCCCTGGTGAACGGTGGTTCCGGACCGGAGAACGACCTGCGAGTCACGGTTTCGCGGTATCCGCAGGTCCACATCGTCGGACGGGGTGAGTCGTTCACAACTGATGCCCAGGAGCGTTTAAGGCTGTTCTCAGGCGGGCAACGCAGACTATGGGCATGACCGAGAACAACGATGGGACGCCCGAGGGCCAGCCGGAGCGGCCGGGTCAGCCCGCGGCACACGAGCCCCCGCAGCACCCCACGTCCGCGCCCGGCGAGCAGCCCAACCCCTGGGCGGCGCAACAGCAAAACCCGATCGGTCACCCGCACTCCGGCTACCAGCAGCAGGGTGCTGGCCAGCCGGCTCCCGGCCAGCCGGATGCTTTGCAGGGGGCATCCGGCCAGCCGGGATTCTCGCAGCCGGGCGAGCAGCAGACCCAGCAGTTCGGGGCTGCGCCCGGCTTCCAGCAGCCGACGCACCCGTACTACGCACTTCCCGGCCAGCAGCCGACGCAGCAGAAGGGCGGGCGTGGCAAGGTCGTCGCCGGCGTCGCGGCACTCGTCCTGCTCGTCGGCGGTGTGGCGGGCGGTGTCGGCGGCTACGTCGGCCAAGAGCTCGGCAGGAGCTCGCAGCCCGTGTCCAACGCCCTCGACGCCCCCAAACCCTCGCAGCAGACTTCCAACGCCCCGGCCGGTTCGGTCGAGCAGGTGGCGCAGAAGGTCCTGCCCACGGTGGTCCAGCTCCAGGTGTCGAGCCGGTCGGGGTCCGGTGAGGGCTCCGGCATCGTGATCAGCTCGGACGGCATGATCCTGACCAACAACCACGTGGTCGAGGGCGCCGCGCAGGGCGGCGACATCAAGGTCAAGTTCCAGGACGGCAAGAGCGCCGCCGTCAGCGTCGTCGGCCGCGACCCCAGCTCGGACCTGGCCGTGGTGAAGGCCCAGAACGTCTCCGGTCTCCCGACCGCCGAACTCGGCAGCTCCGGCGACCTGCGGATCGGCCAGTCCGTCGTCGCCATCGGCTCGCCGTTCGACCTGTCCGGCACCGTGACATCCGGCATCGTCAGCTCCCTCAACCGGCCGGTCCGCGCGGGCGGTGACCAGGGCAGCCAGGCAACGGTGCTGAACGCGATCCAGACCGACGCGGCGATCAACCCCGGCAACTCCGGTGGCCCGCTGGTCAACATGCAGGGCCAGGTCGTCGGCATCAATTCCGCGATCTACAGCCCGAACAGCAGCCAGTCGTCGCAGGGCGGCTCGGTCGGCATCGGCTTCGCGATCCCGATCGACCAAGCTCGCCGCACGGCGAAGGAACTCACCGACACCGGCAAGTCGACCCAGACGATTCTCGGTGTGCAGGTGACCGACGCGCAGAGCGGCGGCGCTCTGGTCCGCGACGTCACCGCGGGCGGCCCGGCCGAGAAGGCGGGCATCAAGGCCCGCGACGTGATCACGAAGTTCGACGACCGGACCATCGACACCTCCGACGCCCTCGTCGCGGCGGTTCGCTCGAAGGCTCCGAACGACAAGGTCAAGCTGACGATCGGCGACCGCACGGTCGAGGTGGCCCTCGCAGGCCAGCCGGTGGAGGTGAAGTAGCTCCCGATTCGTGCGCCGGATCGGGTCGGAGTCCCCGGGGCTGCAAGCCGGTGTTGCAGGCACGTCCGGTTCCAGAAACCCCGGGGCTCCACACCTCAGGCCGCACTGCCGACGCGTCGCACTCCTCGTCGGTGTGCGGCCTGGGCCGTGTGGCCGGTCCGGCGACGGGCGTGCACAGCCACGACATCGCGAGGACGAGCGGTGCCCGGTGCGCAAGCGTTTGCTCTTCGTGTTCCGGCACAAAACGGGAGATGAACGGTGTGGGGGACTGGTGATGAAGGCCTTGACCTTGCCGCTGAACGTCGTGGTGGATCGGAAGCCGAGCAGGCGTTCAGCCCGCAGGGACACGTCACGGAACCGTCAGATCTCCCGATTGGTTACGGTGATCCGCATGGAACGCAGCGCGCAGCGCCTCGGACGCGCCCTCGTCGTGATCGTCGACGATCGGGTGGCGCACGGTGAGCACGAAGACAGCACGGGCCCCCTGGTGACCGAGCTGCTCGAGGAGGCCGGCTTCATCGTCGACGGAACCGTCGCGGTGGAGGGTGAGGTGGTGGACATCCGCGCCGCGCTGAACACGGCGGTCATCGGCGGCGTCGACCTCGTGGTGACCGTCGGAGGTACCGGTGTCTCCCCGCGCGACGTCACACCCGACGCCACTCAGGGCGTGCTGGACCGCCCGATCCACGGCATCGCCGAGGCACTGCGCGCCTCCGGCCTGGCCGCGGGCGCGGTGGACGCGGGCATCTCGCGCGGACTGGTCGGCGTGTCCGGCAGCACGCTCGTGGTGAACCTGGCCGGCTCGCGCGGCGCCGTGCGCGACGGCATGGCGACGCTGTCGGGACTCGTGCCGTACGTGATCGAGCAGCTCTCGGGTCTCGACGAGGCCTGATGGCGGAGGAGAAGCACGACGACGCCGCGGCCGAGGCAGCGCGGCGTCGTCGCCTGGCCGAGGTGTTCGGCGAGGTCCTCCCGGAGTCCACGACCGACGACCGGAGCCCCGAGGAGGGGGACACCCAGCGCGAGGCGTGGTACCGGGAGAACCGGCCGCCGCACCACGGCGGTTAGCTCACTGGTGGGACCGTTGCTGCTGCGCCGCGAGCAGGTCCCTGATCTCCTTGAGCAGTTCCACGTCCGTCGGCTCCGCCGGGCCCGGCTCCTTGCCGCGCTCGCGCCGCTCCTTGATCTTGTTCATCGGCAGGACCAGGGCGAAGTAGACCACCGCGGCGACGATCAGGAAGTTGATCACCGCGGTGATGATCGCACCGAAGTCCACGGTCGTCTTGGGGTTCTCGCCGAGCTGGATCGCCAGGCCTTGGACGTTGTTGCCGCCGAACAGAGCGACGATCGGGTTGATCAGGTTTGTCGTGAACGCGGTGACGATCGCGGTGAACGCGGCACCGACGACCACGGCGACAGCAAGGTCGATGACGTTGCCACGCATCAGGAAGTCTTTGAAGCCCTTCAGCAAGAGCTGCTCCTTGCGGTGCGGGGACAGTGGGGGCTAGCGGAGCGTAACGGTCACCGGCTGATCCAGTGACGCCGCGGCCACCTGGGTCGCGTTCCGCCGGTCGAGTGCGAGCACCACCAGCCGGTCGGCCTTCGCCTCCCGCACCGTCACGACCACCGCGTTCTCGGCGAGCGTGCGCTCGGTGCTGATCACGTCGACCCGGTCGCCCGGCCGGAGCAGGTCCGCCACGGCGGCCTCGGCCAGACGCACGGCGACCGACACCCTGTCCGGATCCACGCGGGCGAGCCTGACGTCGTTGAGCGGCTCACCGGCCCTGGCCGCTCCCGTCAGCACTTTCCCCACCGCGGCGGACGGGGAGTCCAGAGTGCCGGGCGGAGGTGACGACCCGCGCAGGTCGACCAGGTGCACGTCGGCCTCGGTGAGTGCCACGCCGGGCGCGAGATCCCGTGCGGCGGCGACGACTCGCACGCCGGGAGGCTCGGGCTGGAGTGCGAGGCCCGCGGCGAGAAGCGCGAGCACGCCGGCCAGCACGCGGCGCAGGCGCGTCGTCAGGGTTGGGCGGCTGCGCAGCAGTGCACGCAGCCGATCGCGCTTGCGCGGGGCGAGGTCGTCCATGCGGCCGACGCTATGGGGCGGCGACCCGTTGAACGAGGTGAAACCGGCGAGCTGTGGACAACTCGCCGGTTGTGGACAACTCGGCTCAGGAAGCCGCGGCGGTGGAACCTGACGTGGTAGAAGTGCTGCTGCCCGACGACGAGGACGACGAGGACGACGAGCTGCTCGACTTCGACGTGCTGCTGTTCGACTCGCTGGTCTTCGTGCTCGACGAGGAGCGGCTGTCGGTGCGGTAGAACCCACTGCCCTTGAACACGACGCCCACCGCACCGAAGAGCTTGCGCAGCTTGCCCGAGCACACCGGGCACTCGGTGAGCGCGGCGTCGCTGAAGGACTGCACCGCGTCGAAGCGGTGATCGCACTCGGTGCAGGCGTACTGGTAGGTCGGCACGTTTGCCCTCCACGAGCTTTCCGTCTGTTGGCACTCTCACAACGAGACTGCCAACACGATGATGCGCCAGTGGGCGCATGGCACGCAAACGTGCGGGGTGAGCGTCACAACAGGACGACGCCGAGGCCAGGAGTGAGAGCAGCCGTCATCCGGACGTCGTGGGGTTCGGCGGGCAGCGCGTCCACCACCTCCTCGTCGCGGACGACCGCGACCAGCGGCGCCCGGCTCAGCGGCAGCGACCGGTCGTAGTGCCCTCCCCCCTTGCCCAGCCGCACGCCGCGACGGTCCACGGCCAGGGCGGGGACCAGCACCAATGCCGCCTCGCCGATGGCTTCCGCGCCCAGTCGCATCCCCGAGGGCTCACGCAGCCCGTGCGGCCCCGGCACGAGAGCGTCCGCGCCGGTGTACTCGGCCCAGTCCAGTGGCACCGCGCCCACGACGACCGGCAGCAGCACTCGGTACCCGGCCGTGCGCAACCCGTCCAGCATCACCGCCGACCCCGGCTCCGAGCCCACGGCGAGGTATGCACACACCGTCTGACCGGCCGAGACGCCGAACCGTGCGACCGCGGCAGGAGCAGCCACTGCCAGGGAGCGCGCCTCGGCAGCGCGCACCGCGGGTGACACGGCCCGTCGCAGCGCGAGCAGTCGTGCACGCTCCGTAGCCTTGTGGTCACGCGGATCGGACGTCATGGCAGACAACCCTAGGCACGCCGATAGGCTCGCAGCATGAGCTCGAAGAGCGCGTTCCACACCGCAATCGTGCCCGCGGCTGGTCTGGGCACCCGCTTCCTGCCCACGACCAAGGCAGTGCCCAAGGAACTGCTCCCGGTGGTCGACACCCCCGGTATCGAGCTGGTCGCCGCCGAGGCCGCCGAGGCGGGTGCGACCCGGCTGGTGATCGTCACCTCGCCCGGCAAGGAATCGGTCGTCGAGTACTTCCGCGCGCAGCCGGAGCTCGAAGCCACCCTCGAGGCGCGCGGCAAGACCGACCTCCTCGACAAGGTCCGCCGTGCATCGAACCTGATCGTGGCCGAGACGGCGATGCAGGACAAGGCGCTCGGGCTCGGGCACGCCGTCGGTTGCGCCGAGCCGAACCTCGACGGCGACGACGACGCCGTGGCGGTTCTCCTGCCCGACGACCTCGTCCTGCCGACCGGTGTGCTCGGCCGCATGGCCGAGGTCCGCGAGGAGTTCGGCGGAAGCGTCCTGTGCGCGTTCGACATCCCGCGCGAACAGATCTCCGCCTACGGCGTGTTCGACGTCCAGGAGACCGGCATCGACGACGTGAAGAGGGTCGTCGGGATGGTGGAGAAGCCCGCACCGGAGGACGCGCCGTCCACCTTCGCCGCGGCCGGCCGCTACCTGCTGGACCGCGCGATCTTCGACGCGCTCAAGCGCATCACGCCTGGTGCGGGCGGCGAGCTCCAGCTCACCGACGCCATCGCGTTGCTCATCGCCGAGGGCCATCCCGTGCACGTCGTCGTGCACCGAGGTGGGCGACACGACTTGGGCAATCCGGGAGGATTCCTGCGAGCTGCGGTTGACTTCGCACTCGAGCACCCCGACTACGGCCCCGATCTGCGGGAGTGGCTGCGGGAACGCCTCGACAACTCTTGAGCGAGGTTCAACGATGAGATCAGTGGATGAGCAGCTCGCGAGGGTGATCGCCGCTGCGGTGCGGCCGGCCCCGGTGCGGGTGGCGATCTCCGAGTCGCAGGGCTTGCTCTGCGCCGAGGAGGTCGTCGCGGAGAACGCGTTGCCCGGTTTCGACCAGGCGGCCGTCGACGGCTACGCGGTGCGCAGCGTGGACGTGCAGGCCGCGGCCTCGGAACCGGTGCAGCTCCCGGTGGTCGGCGAGATCCCCGCCGGGTCCCGTCAGCCCCGGCGGTTGCAGCCCGGCCAGGCGGTCCGGGTGGCGACCGGAGCACCCTTGCCCACACTCGCTGACGCCGTCGTGCCGCTGGGCTACACCGACGGGCACCAGGCCAAGGTCACCGTGCATCAGCCGGTGCCGTCAGCCGCGTTCGTCCGGCGCACCGGTGAGGACGTGCAGACCGGGGACATCGCCGTCCGGCGCGGCGCCTCCATCGGTGCCGCGCAGGTCGGGCTGCTCGCCGCCGTCGGCCGGAACAAGGTGCTCGTCCACCCTCGGCCACGGGTCTCCGTGGTGTCGGTCGGTGAGGAACTCGTCGACGTCGACCGCACGCCCGGCCAGGGCCAGGTCTACGACGTCAACTCCTACGCGCTCGCCGCGGCGGCGCGTGACGCGGGCGCGGAGGTGAGCCGGGTGGGCATCATTCCCCCGGACCCCCGCCGCCTGCGTGAGGTGGTGGAGGGACGGCTGCTGCTCTCCGAGATCGTGGTCGTGGCGGGCGGGGTCGGCGGCGTGATCGGCGACGAGGTCCGCGCAGCACTGGCCGACCTCGGTGATCTGGACGTCACGCGCGTGGCCATGCACCCCGGCTCGGCCCAGGGTTTCGGCCGGCTCGGGCCCGACGCGGTGCCGACCTTCCTGCTGCCGGCGAACCCGATGAGCGCCCTGGTGGTCTTCGAGGTGTTCGTGCGGCCGCTGATCCGTGCCGCGCTCGGCAAGCGCAACCCGTACCGCCGTGCGGTCAGCGCCCGGCTGCTGTCGCCGCTGAACTCGACGAAGGGCCGCCGCGGCTTCCTGCGCGGCCAACTGCTGCGCGACGCCGAGAACGGCGAGTACCTGGTGCAGCCGCTCGGCACGTCGGGCTCGCATCTGCTCGCGTCGCTCGCCGAGGCGAACTGCTTGATCATGCTCGACGAGGACGTCACCGAGGTGCCGGTCGGGGACGAGGTGCTGGTGAGCTTCCTCGCGCAGCGAGGATGAGCGCCGCGGGGATGAGCACGGTCTTCCCCGGTGAGGCCAGTCGGCACCCCGGGTGGCCGGCTCGGCTCGGCCCGTTGCGAGTCGCCGCCGGCACGGTGGCGCTCCGGCCGCCGAAGCTCTTCGACGCGGTCCAGTGGAGCCACATCCGCATTCGTGACCGCGCCTACCTGGAGAACTGGGAACCGACCGCGATCGAGGGCTGGCAGGAGCGCAACGCCGCGCTGGCATGGCCCACGCAGTGGTCATCGCTGCGCTCGCTCGCCAGGCGCGGCCAGGCGCTGCCGTTCTCGATCACCGTCGACGGCGAGTTCGCCGGGCAGATCACAGTCGGCAACATCGTCCGCGGCTCGCTGCGCTCGGCGTGGATCGGCTACTGGGTGGCCGCGGACCGCGCGCGGGGTGGCGTGGCCACCGCGGCCGTCGCACTGGTTGTGGATCATTGCTTCGGCACGGCCGGCCTGCACCGGCTGGAGGCCACCGTTCGACCGGAGAACGCGGCGAGCATCCGGGTGCTCACCAAGACGGGGTTCCGCGAGGAGGGGTTGTTCCTGCGCTACCTCGACGTCGCGGGAGACTGGCGCGATCACCTGTGCTTCGCGGTGACGCGAGAGGAAATCCCGGACGGTTTGGTGCACCGACTGGTCTTGCGAGGACAGGCCCGAATCCTCTGAGCGCTGCGCCGTAGGCGGTAATTCCATCACCCGAAAGTGGGTGATCAACCACACTTCTGTACGTACCGAACTCGGCGAGTCTCCGACACAGGTGTGACTGTTGTGACTAGCGTGGCAATCGCAATACGCGTGCCGCACGAAGCCGGGGGGAGGTGACGGGGATGCCGAGCTCGTTGATCATCGTTGCGCTGGTCGTCGCCTGGCTGGTCGTCCTCGTACCGATGGCCGCCCGCAAACGCCAGGAGGTCGCCAAGACGGCCGATTCCGCGCCGGCCGAGGGGGTCGTGCGGAGCGGGAGCACGCGCAGCAGCATGGAAGAGGAGTACGCCATGCCTGATGCCGGTGAGACCGACACCGAGCTGAACCACGACGAATTCGACGACGACTACTTCGACGACGAGTACATCGACGTCGATGCTCGACCGTTCCGTCCGGGCCGTGGCGGATTCGATCCGGAAACGGCGGCGATGGTCGCGCAGGCCAAGTACGCGTTCCGGCGCCGGGTGGTCGGCTCCATGCTCCTCGCCGCACTGCTCACAGGACTCGTCGCCGGCCTGCTCTACCCGATCGTGTGGTGGGGACACGCCGCAGTGGACCTGTTCCTCGTCGGGTACCTCGTGTATCTGCGCCGTCAGGTGCGGATGGAGGAGGAGATCCGGGCGCGCCGCCACGCGCGTCTGGCGCAGACTCGCCGGCGCAGCAGCGCCGTACGCCCGCAGGCCCAGGCCCAGCACGAAGAGCACGAGGACGTGGAGGAGGCGCCCACGCTGACGCCTCCGCCGCGGTTCGAGCACCACGTGCGGCCGGGCACCGTTGTCGTCGACGCGGACGACGAGGACCCCGTGTTCGTCGACCTCGCGGGCGTGGAATCGCTGCCTTACCGACGTGCCGTAGGCGAATAGGAGGGGGTGGCAAAACCACCCTCGCGCTACTGATATGCTTCCTCGGCACGACAACGAGGGGCTGTAGCGCAGTTGGTAGCGCGTCTCGTTCGCATCGAGAAGGTCAGGGGTTCGATTCCCCTCAGCTCCACTCACGTCAGAGGCCCGGTCACTTCACAGTGGCCGGGCTTCTCACGTTGAGCACAGCAGTGACGTCCCTGGTCTGTGACCGTCGTTTTCGGTCCGACGTCCCTCTTCCGCACGCGTTCGGCTCGAAGCCCGCGGCTTGGCAGCTTCTTGCTGAGGTGAGACGGGGACGACGCACGGCCGCCGCCCCCGCCCCGTACTGCTCAACTCTGTGGGAGCAGGGCGTGCATCTCGTTGATCTCGGCCTGCTGTGCGTCGATGATCTGCTGGGCCAGCTTCTTCACGTCGGCGTTGCGGCCCGCGGACAGCTCCGTCTTGGCCATGTCGATGGCGCCCTGATGATGCTTGATCATCATGTCCAGCCAGAGCCGGTCGAACTCGGCGTCCTCGGCCTGCTCGAGCTGGGCCATCTCGGCCGGGCTCATCATCCCCGGCATCGAGGAGCCGTGATCCATGCCCGGCATCGAGGTGGGCACGGCTGCTCCCCACTTGGTGAGCCAGGCGGTCATCTGCGCGATCTCGGGGGCCTGAGCCTTCTGGATGCGCTGGGCCAACTCGATGACCTCGGGGTTGGTGGTGTGTCCCGGCACCAGCTCGGCCATGCCCACCGCCTGCTGGTGGTGCGGGATCATCTGCTGGACGAAGGTCACGTCCGCCTGGTTGTGATCGCCCTGCTGGGCGGTGGCGGAGCTGGAGGAGCCTGCCCCCATGCCGCTCATGTCGTGCCCGCCGTTGCTGCAACCGGCCAGTACCGCGCCGGCGGTCAGGACGGCGAGCGCCGTCCTGACCAGGGTCTTCCTGGTCATTTCTTCCTCACGATCATGTGTTCCTGCGGATTCCTGACAGCTGCGCGGTGCGTGCGAGAACGCGCCGCAGGCCTGTCACAGCCGCAGAACGCAGAGCGAAGACAGCAGCGCGGCTCTACCGCGTGGGACCGGAGGCGACCGTGCCGGTCGTAGCCCGCTCGGTCTGCTCTCGGTCACCGGGGTCACGATTACCCGGATTCGTGTCAGGAAGAGCGTGAAAGCGAACGCTGCTCCGGCGCTGAGCACGGCCGAGCACAGATGCAGCAGGTGATCAATGCCGGGATGTTGATCCTGTGTGGCCGGCGCTGAGATGTGGTGGTCAGCCATCGCGTGCCCGGCCGGGGCGTGGCCCGGTCCGCCCGCACTGACGTGGTGCATGCCGACCACGCCGAGAGCCAGCGCGCACAGCAGAACCCACCGTGCGGCTCGGAATCTCCTCGGCTCGACCACGCGTCAACCGCAACCTTCCTGGGATCGCCCCGCCCTTGCGGCCCAGGGCTGCGACCGGCCACGACGTACTGACGCAGCGTGCTCATCGGCGTATCGGAATGACGTGCTCACTTCCGGGTACGACTCACGATACATACCCTCCAGGGGTAAGGAGGTCGTGAGGTGGACGCTATCGGACGCGCCTTGACGCTGGCAGGATCGATGACCTGGGAGATCCTCTGGGCACTGATCCTGGGATTCCTGCTGTCGGCCATCGTGCAGGCGGTGGTGCGCAAGTCGACCGTCGTGCGACTGCTCGGCGACGATCGGCCGCGCACCCTCGCCATTGCCGCGGGCCTCGGCGCCGCGTCGTCCTCGTGCTCCTACGCGGCGGTGGCCCTCGCCCGGTCGTTGTTCCGCAAGGGCGCGAACTTCACCGCCGCGATGGCGTTCGAGATCGCCTCGACCAACCTCGTCGTCGAGCTCGGGGTGATCCTGGCGCTGCTCATGGGCTGGCAGTTCACCGCCGCCGAGTTCGTCGGCGGACCGGTCATGATCGTGGTGCTCGCCGTGTTGTTCCGCCTGTTCCTGCGCCGGCGATTGCTGCGGGAGGCGCGCGAGCAAGCCGACAAGGGGCTGGCCGGGTCGATGGAGGGCCACGCGGCGATGGACATGTCCATCCAGGGCGAAGGCTCGTTCTGGCGGCGCCTGCTGTCCCCCGACGGGTTCACGGCGGTGTCGCACGTGTTCGTCATGGAATGGGCGGCCATCTGGAAGGACCTCGTCGGCGGTCTGCTGATCGCGGGGGCGATCGGCGCCTGGGTTCCCGGCTCGTTCTGGCAGAGCCTGTTCCTCACCGACCACCCGACCGCGAGCGCGGTGTGGGGACCGTTGATCGGGCCGCTGGTGGCGGTGCTCAGCTTCGTCTGCTCGATCGGCAACGTGCCGCTCGCCGTGGTGCTGTGGGCCGGCGGGATCAGCTTCGGTGGCGTGATCGCGTTCATCTTCGCCGACCTGATCATCCTGCCGATCCTCAACATCTACCGGAAGTACTACGGCATCCGGATGGCACTGTTCCTGTTCGTCACCTTCTACCTGGCCGGCGCCGTGGCCGGCTACGTGGTCGAGCTGGTGTTCGGCGCGCTCGGCCTGATCCCCGACCGCAGCACCGCACACCTGCCCACCGAAGGCGTCACGTGGAACTACACCACCTGGCTCAACATCGTCTTCCTCGTCGTGGCGGCCGCACTGGTGGTCCGGTTCGTGCGATCCGGTGGACTGTCGATGCTGCGGATGATGGGTGACGCACCCGGTGTCGAACCGCATCACCATCAGCATCCACACGGACAGGGCTGATCCTGGTTGCAAAACGCAATCAGTCTGCGCAGAGGGGACTGACCATGGCCAAGCTGATCTACTCGGCGATCACGTCGCTCGACGGCTACGTAGCGGACGAGGACGGCAACTTCGACTGGGCTGCGCCGGACGAGGAGGTGCACGCCTTCGTCAACGACCTCGAGCGGCCGGTCGGCACGTACCTCTACGGGCGCCGGATGTACGAGGTGATGGCCGTCTGGGAGACCGCGCACACCTTCGCCGACCAGCGGCCCGTCATGCAGGATTTCGCGGAGATGTGGCAGGCGGCCGACAAGATCGTGTACTCCAAGACGCTGGAGACGGTGTCCAGTGCCAGAACGCGGATCGAGCGAGACTTCGACCCTGAAGCGGTCCGGCAGATGAAAGCGCCGGCGGGACGTGACATCACCGTGGGCGGTCCCGACCTCGCCGCCCATGCGATCAAGGCCGGGTTGGTCGACGAGTGCCACCTGTTCGTCACGCCCGTGGTGGTGGGAGGCGGCACGCAGGCCCTCCCCGACAACGTCCGCCTGAAGCTCGAACTGCTCGACGAACGCCGTTTCGGCAACGGCGTGGTCCACCTCCGCTACCGCACCAGGACGTGAGCAGACGGCGACGCCGTCCGGACGCCCGGTCGATCGGAAGAGATTCGTCCGCGATCTCCAGAGCCAGGTCCGGCCCATCGCCACTCGGATGTGCGCGGCGGCCGGCGCGGGGATGTCGTCGCCGATCGGGAGCAGCCGCTGTCGGCTGTTCTCCCGTGCGCGCACGGCGCTGACCTCGTCCCAGGACCGCCCGGCCACCTCGGCGTGGCCGGGCCTCTGCCGTCGCCGTCACGTCGACGAGTTCCGCGTTCAGGATGCGAGCGTTGGCCTAGTCTGGAGGTGATCGGGGAGGGTGGTGTTGGTCGTGGGGCTCGCTGAGTCCTTGCTGGCATGGCTGCACGGCTTGTTCGCGGTGCCGTTGTGCCCCGGTGACTGGGCCTGGACCGCGACTGCCCTGGGCGCGCTCATCGGCTCGCTGCCCACCGTCGCCGCGCTGCTCGCCATCGCCGTTCGCCGCGTCGTGGGCAACTCCTACGGCCCGGTCACCGGAGCCGTCTTCGCCGTGCTCGGCGTCACCAGCACACTCGTGCTGCCCTGGCTGCTGTTCTCCGGCGCGGTCGAGGCGCTGCGCAGCCACGCCCTCAGCGGCTGGGAGACCTTGGGAGAGGCCCCGTGCGGCGCCTTCGACCAGAGCACGTACCTCGTCGGATCGCCGTCGATCATCCAGGTGGTCGGCGACTCGGGGAACCAGCCGACGCTGTTCGTGGTGGTCGCCGGGATCACCGGCGTGCTCGCCCTCCTGTGCCTCGTGTTCGTGATGATGCAGGCCGGGTCGGCGTTCCGCCTCGGCCCGAGCTGGCCGCGGCGCGTGTTCTGGCCGCCGTTCGTGGTGCTCCTGCTCGCGACCTCCGCGCTGCCGGTGACACTCATCGGCCACCTGTTGCTCGGATTCTTCCCGGTTGCGTTCATCGGCTCGTTCGTCGTGCGGATCTTCGGGTTGACCACCGCTGTGCTCAACCGCCCCGGCCGTGACCGCAGCAACCAGAAGCAGCCCGCGGTCAACCGCACCCCGCCGCCCCAACAGGGCCCGGCGAGCCCACCGCCGTACAAGCCGGCCGAGGTCCCGCCCTACCAGCCGGCACGGGCCACTCAGCAGCCGCCGCACCAGTACCCGCCGACGCAGGTCGCGAAGGCCGCCGCCGAGCCGCGTCCGACGAGGGTCGAGCAGGCCGCCAAGCTCGCGGACACCCCCGGTCCGCTCCCGTTCGGCCTGGGCGCGGCGGGCGCGAGCGTGCCGTCCGGGCCGAACAACGGCAGCGGCACGGACACGGTCTGGAATCCCGGCGCCGGCCGGTTCCGCCGGGTGCGGCAGCTCGGCCGTGGCGGGTTCGGCACCGTGTGGCTCGCCGTGGACACCCAGCTCGACCGGACGGTCGCGGTGAAGCTGGCGCACGCGCCTGACGCGGACACCGAGCAGCGGATGCAGCGCGAGGCGCGCGCTCTGGCGGCGCTGCACCACCCGAACTGCGTGCGGGTCTACGACATCGTCAAGGACCCGGACGGCCTCGCCATCGTCATGGAGTACATCGACGGGCGTCCGCTGTCCGACGTCGTGCTGCAGAGCGGAGTGCTCGCGGACCAGTTCGCCGCGCGACTGTGGGTGAACATGGCCGACGCGCTGGCCGCGGCGCACGAGAAGGGCGTCCTGCACCGGGACGTGAAGCCCTCCAACGTGATCGTCGACAACCACGGCACGGCGCATCTGATCGACTTCGGCATCGCGCGGTCGCGTGGCGACAGCACGCTGACCGCCGCCGGGATGATGGTGGGCACGCCGGACTTCCTCGCACCGGAGACCGCACGCGGGGAGACGGCGAGCCCGGCGTCCGACGCGTGGCAGCTCGCCGCGACGGTGAGCTACGCGCTGTCCGGTCGTCCGCCACGTGGTGAGCGCGAGACTCCGATCTCCTCGCTGATGGCCGCTGCCCAGGGCGAGCCGTGCGTGAACCTGCCGCAGCACAGCGCGCACCACCGCCTGCTGGTGTCGGCGCTCGACCCCGACCCCGCCCGCCGCCCGCCGCTCGCCGCCGTGCGCGCCGAGCTGACCGGGTGGCTCTCCCGCGCGGGCATGAGCACGGAGGGCCCGGTGACAAAGATCATCACTCGTCCCGCTCCGCCCACCCGCACCGTGCGCTGACGCGCCGGAGCACGCCGCTCAGGTCAACGCCAGGACGGCAGCCAGAGCTGGTCCTGCCACATCTCGGGCGTGATCGGGTTGCCGTTCAGGATCGGCCAGAGCCACACGAAGTTCGCCACGACGAGGCCGACGTACAGCGCCACCGCCAGCGTGCCGGTGCCGCGCCGTTCCCTGCCCGCCCTCGCGCTGCCCAGGATCTGGCCCAGCACCAGCGTGATGCCCAGCACCAGGAACGGCGCCATCGGCGTGACGTAGAAGAAGTACATCTGCCGGTCGATCATCGTGAAC
>DASYMV010000025.1:0-1574 GCA_036008865.1 Pseudonocardiaceae bacterium
CCGGCACGTTCTCGTGCCAGTAGTTGTCGCCCCCGTCCACGGCGACGAAGCCGAAGGGGCTCACCGCGCCGCGACCCACCGCGGAGGCCAGTGCGTCGGGCAGGCGGCCGACGAGCGCGCGCCGGGCACTCCCGTGCAGACCGTGGAGCAGGACGGACATCGGCAGACCGGCCGCCGGCACACCGGGCGGGAGCACGGTGAGCAGGTCGACCTCACGGCCGCGTGAGGCGGAGTACACGCGCTCGACCTTGATGACGGCCGGCTTGGTCGTGGGCACCGGTGCCGCGGCCCCGAGCGCGCTGCGCATCGCCTCACCGAGTGGTGCCTTGCCGGCTGAGGTCGTGACGGCGACACCCGTCAGCGCGACACCGGCCATCCCGACGGATGCG
This sequence comes from Pseudonocardiaceae bacterium, assembly GCA_036008865.1. Taxonomy (GTDB): domain Bacteria; phylum Actinomycetota; class Actinomycetes; order Mycobacteriales; family Pseudonocardiaceae; genus DASYMV01. The sequence goes on from DASYMV010000025.1 coordinate 390, forward strand.
AGCACCGTGCGGCGTCGCACGCGGCGCGCACCTCGGCGGTTCGCCTCGTCCATGTCCCCCTCCGATGAACGCCGCGCCCCTCCGCGCCTGGTTCCCACCTCACCATCGTGCGCCTGACCGTCTCCGTTTCACATCGGACGTTCGCCCTCGTCAAAGCACGGACTCAGCCCGCATCAAATCGATCTCGCGCTCTGTGCAACCGAGCCAGCGCAGCACGTGATCCGTGTGCTGGCCGTGCTCGGGAACCGGGCCTGGCGTCCATCCCCACGCGTCGGAGTCCACGGATGGCCGCAGCATGGCGACCGATCCACCGGGCACTTCGACGTCCTGCCACCGCTGGCGGGCTTCCAGTTGCGGGTGCGCGGGCAGGGTCTCGATGCCGCGAGTCCGCGACGCGGGTACGTCGGCGGCGTCCAGCGCCGCCAGCAGGTCCGCTGCGGTCCACCCGCCGAAGTCGAGTTCCGCGTGCAGTTCGGGCCGGTGGCGCACCCGGTCGGCCACGGTGCCGAACCGCGGGTCGTCAGCGAGTTCCGGGCGTCCGATCACCTTGGCGCACAGCCGCCGCCACTGCGGGTCGTTCTGCACCGCCAGGTGCACGGCCTCTCCGTCGCCGCAGGTGAACGGTCCGTACGGTGCGATGCTCGGGTGGTGTGCACCGGTTCTGGGCGCGGGCGCTCCGGTACCTGTGGCGTAGAGCATCGGCTGGTGCATCCACTCGGCGAGCGCCTCGAACAGGCTCAGTCGAAGCGTCACTCCTTCGCCCGTTCGGCCACGTTGCAGGAGCGCGGCGAGCACCGCGGCTTGCAACTGCACTCCCGCGGCGATGTCCGCGACGGAGATGCCGGCTCGCGCGGTGACCTCGCCCTCTCCGGTCAGCGACACCAGGCCCGCCTCGGACTGCACGAGGGCGTCGAACGCCTTGCGCCCGGTGTACGGACCACCCTCGCCGTAGCCGGACAGCTCGCCGACGACGAGGCCGGGACGCTGTGCGCGCAGGGTGTCGGCGTCGAGCGCGAGCCGCCGGGCGGCAGCGGGGGAGAGGTTGCACAGCACCACGTCCGCGCGCTCGATGAGCTTGTCCAGGACCTCGCGGCCGGACGGGTGCTTGACGTCCAGGCTCACCGACTCCTTGCCGACGTTCGTCCACGCGAAGTAGGACGACACGGTGCCGCACGAGGTGTCGTA
>DASYMV010000026.1:0-5426 GCA_036008865.1 Pseudonocardiaceae bacterium
GGCACGACGCCTCATCACCGCACTGGCCGGACTCGTCACCGCGTCCGTCGAGTACCTCGGGCCGCACGCCGGCCCGCTGCGCGAGGGGCTGCAGTCCGTGCAGCGCGCGTTCCGCGAGGCTTCCGCCGTGCCGGACGAGCCCGGCGCCGGTCCCGGCGAGAAGTACACCGGCCCCGTCTACTGAAGCTCTGCGTGCGATGAAGGGAGCTCCACCAGCGCTGCACGCCGGTGGAGCTCCCTTCATCGCGTTCAGGGCCTGACGCCGGCGCGGGCGAGCGTGCGCGCCGCGAGTTCGGCCACGACGTCGTCGTCCCCCTTGCGCCACGCCCCGGCGGGGTCGTCGCTGACCTGGGCGAGCTGACGCAGGGGCAGCTCGGTCAACGCGCGCAGAGCGAGCACGTCGCGGGCGCCCGCGTCGCGAAGTCGTTGTGCGGCACCGGCACTCCGGGCGAAGCTCAGCCGTCGCGGCAGCCACGTGACGAACAGGAACAGCACGGGAACGGCGATCAGCGCGACCGCGATCCAACAGCCCGTCTGCTCCACGAACTGGATCTGCGAGTGCCCGGTGTCGACCAGGGTGTTGCCCGCCTTGGAGCCCTCCCCCAGCGCGTTCGCGAGCCTGTCCCCCACCACCGGGACGTCCCTGGCCTTCGCGGCGGCACCCTGGAAGGTGTCGCGCATGCCGGAGCCCGCCGACACCAGACCGTTTCCCGGCGACCGGAGCTTCAGCACCTCGTCGCGCACCCCGAGGGCGGTGTGGACCCAGAACCAGACCCACGCCACGGCCAAGACGTCGACCAGGACCTGGCGGGCTGACCGCGCGGGTTGATCCGCGTACCACTTCATGACCCACCAGGTACCAGTTGGCCGGTGCGCGCAAACACCGGCCAACCGGGTACCGATCAGTCGAGCACGGCCAGCGCGTCGATCTCCACGAGCAGGCCTGCGGGCAGGCCGACGTACACCGTGGTCCGGGCCGGGTAGGGCTCGGTGACGAACTCGCCGTAAGCGGAGTTCATCTCGCCGAAGTGCGCGGTGTCGGTGAGGAAGACGCGCAGCATGACCACGTCGTCCATGCTCGCGCCGGCAGCCTCGAGAACCGCGTTGAGGTTGCGCATCGTCTGCCTGGTCTGTTCCCCGACCGTGTCGCCGACGATGTCGCCGCTCGTCGCGTCGAAGGCCACCTGACCCGCGATCTGCACGACGTTGCCCTTGCGCACCCCCTGCGAGAACTTGGCCACCGGCGTGGGTGCGGAGTCGGTACGGATCTCAATCTTGGCCACGAACTGCCCTTCCTTCTCGTGTGTCGGTCCATCCGCACTCGACGGACGCCGCTCTTGCGGTCTCCAGCAGGTCTTCCAGGTGGCCCATCAGGCCGTCGAAGTCGAGCACCACCTTCGGCACGGACATCGACACGGCGGCGAGCACGTCTCCCCCCGCTCCCCGGATCGGAGCGGCCAGGCAGTGGATGAAGTCCTCGTGCTCGGAGTCGTCGACCGCGTAGCCGCGGTCACGCACCAGCTCCAGCTCTGCGAGGTACGCCGCGGGATCGGTGATCGTGTTGGCGGTGAGCTTCGGGAACTCCATCGCGTCGACGACCTCGCGCAGCCGGGTCTCCGGCAGGTCCGCCAGCAGCACTTTCGCGACGGCGGTGCAGTGCAGTGGGGCACGCCTGCCGACGCGCGAGTACATGCGCACCGGATGGGTGCTGTCGTACTTGTCGATGTAGATCACCTCGTCGGCCTCGTAGCTCGCGAGGTGCACGGTGAATCCCGTGCGCGCGTTGAGATCCCGCAACGCGCGCTCCGCGCTGCGGCGCACGTCGCGCTCCTCGAGCGCGCGGTTGGCGAGGTCGAACATGGCGGTACCCAGCCGGTAGTGGTGCACGCCCTCGCGTTGCACGAAGCGGTGGGATTCCAGCGTGCGCAGCAGCCGCAGGGCTGTGGACTTGTGGACGTCGATGACCCCGGAGAGCTCGTCGAGGGTCTTCGGTCCCGTGGCCAGCTGGGCGACCAGGGTGAGCGCGCGGTCCAGGCTCTGGCTCATGCCGTCTCCTCGCCGACCAGGACCCCCGGCGTCACGAGGTGCGCGGCCGACCAGGTCCGGGAATCCGCGTCCAGCAGTCGCTCCACGAGGCGGGCGGACAACGGCGCGCCCACGTCCTCGACGGTCAGCAGCGAGGCCGCGGCCTGCAGGTGACCGGCCCGCAACCGCCGGGCAGGCGGATCTCCCGCCAGGGTGGCCGCGAGATAGCCGGCGGCGAAGCCGTCACCGGCGCCGACGGGCTCGACGACGTCGACGCGCAACGCCGGTTCGCGGATCGGTTCGCCGTTCTCGATGACGCAGGCGGATCGCTCGCCGTCCTTCACGACGATGCTCGACGGCGAGGGCAGCAGCTCGCGCAGCCGGTGCGGATCAGCCGTGCCCCAGACCGCCTGGGCCTCGTCGGCACCGGCCAGCACGATGTCGGCGGCGTCCGCGAGTTCGCGCAGTACCGCGGGATCGCGGTCGCGCCAGAGGGCGGGCCGCCAGTTCAGGTCGAACGAGACGCGGTGGTCCTGCCTCGGCCGGGTCAGCAGTTCCCGCATCAGAGCGAGGCACGTGTCGGACAACCCGGCGGTGATACCGGTGACGTGCAACAGCGTCACACCCGTCAGGTCCAGGCCCTCCAGCAGCCGCGGCCCCATCGCGGACGCCGCCGAACCGCGCCGGTAGTAACGAACGGGACTGCCCGCGGCGTCGGCCTCCTTCACGTAGAGGCCGGTGGGCCGGTCGGGATCGAGGCGCACGTCCGAGACGTCGACGCCCGCGGAGGCGACCGCGTCCAGCACGGCGCGACCGAACGCGTCCTGTCCGACCGCGCTGACCCAGCGGCTCGGCACGCCGAGTCGTGCGAGGTGGCTGGCCACATTGGACTCGGCACCGCCCACCGACCTGGTCCAGCTGCGCACCTGGTGCACAGGGCCGGGCTCGGCGGGGACCAGCAGCGCCATGGTCTCGCCGAGGCACACCACACCGCCGAGTTGCTCGAAGCGCATGCCTTCCTCCGCACCCTCGAATCCGTTGACGGCGGTGGAGGTGAATGCTACACAGCATCCCAACACATCGCGCAATGCGCGTTGCAAAATACGCAATCGGAGGTCGGAGTGTCGTCAGGCAGCATCGACCGGGACGCGGTGGCCGCGATCCGCACCGAGCGGATCGACTGGCGCTTCAAGGGCATGCCCGCCGACGTCTTCGGCGCGACCATCGGTGAGGTGGCAGATCGACGGCTCGACCTCTTCGCCGACGGGTTCGTCGGCCCGCTCGTCGTACTCGACGCCCCCGCTCTGGAACACAATCTCACGACCATGGCGCAGTGGTGCGCCGTGCACGGCGTCTCGCTCGCGCCGCACGGCAAGACGACGATGGCACCTCAGCTGTTCAGCCGTCAGCTCGACCACGGCTCGTGGGCGATCACCGCTGCCAACGCGAGCCAACTCCGCGTCTACCGGGCGTTCGGCGTGAGCCGGGTGCTGCTGGCGAACCAACTGCTCGACCCGGCGGCGTTGCGCTGGCTCGCGGGCGAACTCGATCGCGACCCGGAGTTCGAGTTCTCCTGCTGGGTCGACTCGGAAGCCGGGGTCGCGCTGATGACCGAGGTGCTGAGCGAGCTCTCGCCCGCACGCCCGGTCGACGTGCTGGTCGAGCTGGGCGCCACCGGCGGTCGCACCGGTGCCCGCGACGTCGGCACCGCACTCGCGGTGGCCCGTGCCGCCGCACGGAGTCCGTTCCTGCGCCTGACCGGTGTCGGCGGCTACGAAGGTGCTCTGGCGCACGACGCGTCCGCGGCGTCGCAGTCCACAGTGGATTCCTATCTGACCGGTCTGCGGGCGCTCGCGCTCCAGCTCGCCGGCGACGGCTACTTCGACGGCCTCGACCAGGTGGTCGTCACCGCGGGTGGCAGCGCGTACTTCGACCAGGTCGCCGCGACCCTGGGCGAGCCGTGGCCGGACGGCCTCCCGGTCCTGCCGGTGTTGCGCAGCGGGGCGTACCTGACGCACGACGACGGCTTCTACCGCGGCATCTCGCCGTTCGGCCGGATCGACGGCGTGCTCCCCTTCCGCTCCGCGCTGCGCGCGTGGGCCCAGGTCACCTCGAAGCCGCAGGACGACCTGGCGCTGTTGACCATCGGCAAGCGGGACGCCTCCTTCGACGAGGGACTGCCCGAACCCCAGCTGGTGCGCGACCGCAGTGGATCGGTGTCACCGTTGACCGACGCGAAGGTCACCGCTCTCAACGACCAGCACGCGTTCCTCCAGCTCGGTTCGCCGGTGTCCGTCGGTGACTGGATCGGCCTCGGTCTCTCCCACCCGTGCACGGTGTTCGACAAGTGGCAACTGCTGCCGGTGGTCGACGGGACCACCGTGGTCGACCTCGTTCGCACCTACTTCTAGGAGACACAACACCGTGGACATCGTGTTCCGGGGTGCGCGCGTGGTGGACGGCACCGGCGCACCCGAGTACGTGGCCGACGTCGGCGTCCTGAACGGACGCGTCGAAGCGATCGGTCAGGGGTTGGCGGGCGGACGGGTGGTCGACGCGGACGGGCTCGTGCTGGCGCCGGGCTTCATCGACATGCATTCGCACTCCGACCTGCAGATCCTGGCGAATCCCGAGCACACCGCGAAGGTCTCGCAGGGCGTGACCTGCGAGGTGCTCGGCCAGGACGGCTTGTCCTACGCGCCCGTGGACGACCGGGTTCTCCAGACGCTGCGCGGGCAGCTCGCCGGGTGGAACGACGATCCCGCCGGTTTCGAATGGGACTGGCGATCGGTCGGCGAGTACCTCGACCGGCTCGACCGGGGCATCGCGGTCAACGCGGCATACCTCGTACCGCAAGGCACTTTGCGGATGCTGTGCGTCGGCTGGGAGGACCGTCCCGCCACACCGTCCGAAGTGGATCGGATGCGAGAGGTCCTGGCCGAGTCGCTGCACCAGGGCGCGGTCGGCCTGTCGTCCGGCCTCACCTACACACCGGGCATGTACGCGGACACCGGAGAGCTCGTGGAGCTGTGCCGGGTCACCGGAGAGTTCGGTGGGTTCTACAGCCCGCACCACCGCAGCTACGGCGCGGGTGCGCTGGAGGCCTACGCCGAGATGGTGGAGGTTTCCCAGCGCTCCGGATGTCCGTTGCACCTCGCGCACGCAACCATGAACTTCCCGGTGAACGAGGGACGCGCCGGGGAGCTGCTGTCGCTGCTGGACAAGGCGATCGACGAGGGCGCCGACATCACCCTCGACACCTACCCGTACCTGCCGGGTGCGACCTACCTGTCCGCGTTGCTGCCGGGCTGGGCCACCGAGGGCGGCCCGGAGGCGACGCTCGCCCGGCTGTCCGATGTGGACACGAGAGAGCGCATCCGCTTCGAGATCGAGCGAACCGG
>DASYMV010000027.1:0-5054 GCA_036008865.1 Pseudonocardiaceae bacterium
CCCCCCACGGGGCCGGTTCAGGTCGGACGAAGGTCAGCGCCCGCGGTCGATGCGGTCAATCTGCTGGGTCACCTCGGACGCCTGGTGCTCGATGCGATCCATTCGCTGGGTGACCTCGGACGTCTCCTGCACGGCGAGGGACTTCTTCTCGCGCCTGGCCTTGATCACCTCGATGATGATCGGGATGAGGGAGACGAGCACGATGAGGATCAGCATCAGCTCGATGTTCTTGCGCACGAACTCGATCTGGCCGAGGAAGTAGCCGAGCACGGTGATGCCGGCGGCCCAGCCCACGCCGCCGATGGCCGAGTAGGTGAAGTACTTCTTCGGGTCCATCCGGCCGACACCCGCCATCGCCGTGATGAAGGTGCGGACGATCGGCACGAAGCGGGCCATCACGATCGCGCGGGCGCCGTACTTGTCGAAGAACTCGTGGGTCTTGTCCACGTACTCCTTCTTGAAGATCTTCGACTCGGGCTTGCTGAACAGCGAGGGCCCCGCCTTGTAGCCGATCCAGTAGCCCACCACGTTGCCGAGGAACGCGCAGGCCGCCAGCAGGAGGCAGACGACCCACAGCGGCGTCTGGATGAGGTTGCTCGCCACGAACAGGCCAGCCGTGAACAGCAGCGAGTCACCGGGCAGGAAGAAGCCGATCAGGAGCCCGCACTCGGCGAACACGATGAGGCACAGCCCGACCAGCATCCACGGGCCGAGTCCCTGGAGCAGGGTCTCCGGATTCAGCCAGGAGGGGCCTAGGGCAACTGTGGAAGTGAGCGCGACCGTCACGGTGGGACACGGTACAGGGGTGAGCTGTGCGTGATTTCCCGCCGCACAAGGAAGATCACGTCAACGTGATGATCGCGGCGACTGCGCCGGCGGCCAGCCCGAGCAGCAGTGCCAGCGCCAGCACCCACGCCGCGGACAACTGCCACCCGCCCTCGTGCGCGGCGGGCGCGCCCTCGCCGATGACGTCCGTGCCGGGTTCGGCGGGAGCGGCCTCCGGACGCACGGGTGCCATGTTCGCGCTGGTCGCCTGGGCTCGCAGCGCGTCAGCCAGCATCCGTTCCTGGTCGTCGCTCACACGCCGAACCTAGCTCAGTCCTCGACCCACTCGCCCCTGCTCATGACGGCTCGGGGGCGCAACTCGCCGTCGAGCACCACGACGTCGGCGGCCAGGCCTTCCCGGAGCTCGCCGGTCTCGCCCGCGAGCCCGAGCAGGGCGGCCGGACGCACGGCCGTCGCCTGCACGGCCTCCTCGATCGTCAGGCCGCACGAGTTGACCGCGTTGCGGAACGCCGCGTCCATCGTGAGCGTGCTCCCGGCCAGGGCCGCACCCCCCGCGAGTGTCGGCACTCCGTCCACGACCCGGACCTCGAGGCCGCCCACGTCGTACACGCCGTCGCCCACCCCGGCCGCCGCGATGGCGTCGGTGATCAGCACGGTCCGCGCGGGACCCGCGTGCCGGGCGGCCAGCCGGACGGCCGTCGGGTGCAGGTGCACGAGGTCGCAGATGAGCTCGACGGTCACCCGCTCGTCGTCGAGCAGCGCGCCGATCGGGCCGGGCTCGCGGTGGTGCAGCGGCCGCATGCCGTTGAACAGGTGCGTGGCGACGCGTGCACCTGCGTCCACGGCCGGGCGCACCTGCGCCTCGGTCGCGTCGGTGTGACCGAGCGCGGCGATCACACCGTTGTCGGTCAGCTGGCGAACGGCGTCGACGGCTCCTTCGAGCTCGGGTGCGATGGTCACCATGCGCACGGCTCCCCGGCCCGCGACGAGCAACTTCTCGACGGCGGAGCGCTCCGGTGGGCACAGGATCGCCGGGTCGTGCGCACCGCAGCGCGCGGCCGACAGGAACGGACCCTCCAGGTGCACCCCGGCGATCAGCCCGTCCTGCGCGATCTCGGCCAGGCACGAGATCTGGTGCGCCAACTCGGGGACCGGCCGTGACACGAGACTCGCCAGCAGCGTGGTGGTGCCGTGCCTGCGGTGCGCGGCGGCGCCCTTGCGCACCCGCTCCGGGTCCGCGCTCGTGAACGCCTCCCCACCACCGCCGTGGCAGTGGATGTCCACGAAGCCCGGCACCAGCCAGCCGCCGTGCACATCGTTCGTCGGCCCTTCCGGGGGCACGCCCTCACCGATGGCCGAGATTCTGCCGTCGCGGACGCTCAGCCACCCGGACTCGAGCACGCCCCCTGGCGTGACGACCCGACCACCGGTCAGCGTCACGTCCATCGGCCCACCCCACGTGCTCATTTCGCCTCCAGCATGTCGATCGCGAGCAGCGCGGCACCGAGGCAGCCCGCCTCGTCGCCGAGCGCTGCCAGCCGCAACTCCGGTCGCCGCTGGAAGATGACCAGCTCGTCCAGTCTCTCCCTCAGCGGATCGAGCAGCAGGGGACCGGCCATCGCCAGGCCTCCGCCGAGCACGACCGCCTCCGGCCCCAGCAGCGTCACGACCAACAGGATCCCCCGTGCCAGAGCGTCGACCGCTTCCCGCCACACGGTGACGGCGTCCTGGTCTCCCGCGCGGACGCGTGCGGCGACGTCCGCGGCACCGCCCATCGACTCACCGGTGCGGTGCGCGTACCGCCGCGCGATCGCCGCGGACGAGGCCCGCGCCTCGACGCAACCGTGCTGTCCGCACCCGCACGGCTCACCGTGGCCGACGTCGATGTGCCCGATCTCGCCGGCGTGGCCGTCGCCGCTGTAGAGCCGCCCGTCGAGCAGCAGCGCGCCCGCGATGCCCGTGCCGATTGGCATGATCACGGCGTTGCGCAGGCCCCGTGCGGCGCCGAGACGACACTCGGCCAGGCCGCCCGCGCGCACGTCCTGCCCGAAGGCGATCGGCAGGCCCGTGCGCTCCGACAGTTGAGCGGCGAACGGGAAGTCCCGCCAACCGAGATTGGCCGAGAACGTGCCGACGCCGGTGGTCTCGTCGACCACCCCTGGGACGACCACGCCGGCTGCCACGACGGGGTGTTCGGTGCTCGCCCGCAGTTCGTCGATGAGGCCGACGACCGAGTCCACCACCGCTCCTGCGGTTGCGCGACCGCCGGGCAACCGGGGAGTGCTGCGCCGGTGCTGCTGCACCGCGACGACCCCGTCCGGGGTACCGGTGACCAGTGCGGCCTTGGTCTCGGTACCGCCGACGTCGACGGCCACCACGTGTCTCGTGCGCGCCACAAGGCTGATCCTGCGTCATGCGAGGGCTATTGGTCTATACCAAGTCCCGGAATGGTGCCTCACACGAGAAGGGACCTGCGAAGCCGGGTCAGCGGGCGGACATGATCCTCTGCAGAGCGTCGAGCGCCCGGCTGGCGGTCGACTTCACGGTGCCCTTCGAGATGCCGGTGGCCTCGGCGATCTCCGCCTCGGACAGATCGCCGTAGTAGCGCAGCACCAGCACCTCGCGCTGGCGCGGCGGGAGCTGGGAGAGCGCCGCCACCACCGCCTGGTGCTCCGCCGTGAGCATGGCGAGGCTCTCCGCCGAGCGCGCGTTGACGGCGTGCGGGGGCGTGTAGTCGCGGGCGGTCTTGCGGCGGCGCAGCACGCTGCGGGAGCCGTTGACGACAGCGGTGCGCAGATACCCGACCGCGGCCTTGGCGTCGCGCAGGTTGCCCCAGTTGCGGTGCAGGCCGGTGAAGGCCTCCTGCACGACGTCCTCGGCGGTTGCGGGTTCGTCGACGAGCAGCAACGCGAGTCGCACCAGCCGCATGCGGTGCTGGCGGTACAAGTCCTCGAGCGTCAGAGGCCCAACGGGTGCCGGCGCCGGCCCGTCCTGGATGCGCAGGTTGGTCAGCGTGTCCTGCACCCTGCTCGGCACGCCGCCACCCGTGTTCTGCTGACCGACCACGATGAGGACGGTACCGGTCGACCGGTACGTTCGGTGCGGCAACTACTGCGGCAGGAGAGAGTGGACATGGCGAGGTTCGCGGTCGAATTGGTGTACGGCGAGAACCGGGACGAGAGGCTCGCCGTGCGGCCGAAGCACCGCGAGTACCTCTCGTCGCTGGCCGAACGCGGCGTGCTGCTCGCCTCCGGGCCCTACGCGGACGACACCGGCGCGTTGCTCGTCTACGAGGCGGCCGACGAGGCAGAGCTCAAGAGCGTGATCGACGCCGACCCGTACACCGCTGCCCACGTCATCGCCGAGACCCGCGTCCACGAGTGGAAGACGCTTCTCGGGACCTGGGTGTAGGTCACCTCGTCGCGGCGGCTCCACCGGGGCCGACCGGGCGGGAGGACTCCTCGACGCCGCGCTTGGCGATGTCCTCGATCATCGCGCGGTCGCCCTCGGGGATCGACTTGGCCGATTGACGGTCGACGACCTTCGGCGTGAACGCGCGGAAGATCTTCAGCGCCCCCACCCAGCCCGGTACGTGGATGGTCTTGGCGCGTCGGCCGATGCCCTTGACGACCGCCTTGCCGACCGCGGACACCGGGTACTTCTTGCCCGCGATCCCCGGCATGCCGGTGCGAATGGGGCCGAACACCGGGTGCTGGTCGGCGCTGTTGACCATGTCGGTCGCGATCCACGAGAAGTACGCGATGCCGACGTCGACGCCCAGGTGACGGACTTCGGCGCGCAGGCTGCCTGCGAACGCCTCGCAGCCGGCCTTCGCGGCCGAGTACGCCGCGTTGCCGGGGATGTGCACGATCGCCGCGAGCGAGGACACCACGAGGCAGTAGCCGCGGCTCGCGACCAGGTGCGGCAGGCACGTCCGCACGGTCCGCCAGACGCCGAGCAGGTTCACCTCGATGACCCGCTCGAACGCCTTCGGGTCCATCGACCGCACGAAACCGGTCGCCGCGATGCCCGCGTTCGCCACCACGACGTCGATACCGCCGAAGTGCTCGACGACCTCGGAGACGGTGCGCTCCAGGGCGTCCCAGTCGGTGACGTCGGTCTCCCACGCCTTGCCGCCGCACTTCTCCGCGACCTGCCTGAGCTGCTCGCCCTCCAGGCCGACCAGCGCCAGTCGTGCGCCCTGGGCGGCCAGCCTCTGCGCGACGTCGGCACCGATGCCCCTGGCGGCTCCGGTGATCAAGACGACC
>DASYMV010000028.1:0-7487 GCA_036008865.1 Pseudonocardiaceae bacterium
CCCGCTTGCGAGTGGTGATGACGCACATCGCCGCGCCGTCGTTCTGACCGCTCGAGTTGCCCGCGGTGACCGTCGACTTCTCGCCGCGCATGACGGGACGCAGGGCTGCGAGTTTCTCCAGTGTGACGTCGGGGCGAGGATGCTCGTCCTGCGAGATCCCGTTGACTGCGACGATCTCCTCCTCGAACCTGCCCTCGGCCATCGCCGCGCCCGCGGCGCGTTGCGAGCGCAGCGCGAACTCGTCCTGCTCCTCGCGCGAGATGGAGTACTCCTCGCGCAGGTTCTCGGCAGTCTCCAGCATTCCGCCCGGCACCGGGTACCGATCGCCACCCGCGGTGACCCTGCCGCGGGCGATGCGGTCGACCATCTGCACGCTGTCACCGCGGACGCCTCGCCGCAGCCCCAGCACGTAGTGCTCGGACTGGCTCATCGACTCGACGCCACCGGCGATCACGACGTCGCTGACGCCCGCACCGACCTGCAGGCAGCCGTACAGCACCGCCTGCAGTCCCGATCCGCAGCGGCGATCGATCTGCAGGCCGCCGACCCCGACGCCGAGCCCGGCGTTGAGTGCCGCCACGCGACCGATGGCGGGTGCCTCGCTGTTGGCGTAGCACTGGCCGAGCAGCACGTCGTCGACATCGCCTTCGCCGAGCCCGGTGCGCTCCATCAGCGACGTCAGGGCAGAGGTCGCGAGTTGGGCAGCGGTCAGGTCCCCGAACACGCCGCCCTGCCGGCCGACCGGCGTGCGCACCGGTTCACAGATCACCACGTCGTCGATCACCGGACAACCTCCAGTTCCTGTGCCCATTCGCGCAGCGTCGCCGCGCGGATCTTGGTGCCGTTGGTGCCCGAGGTCGTCGGCATCTCGTCGACCACGTGCACCGCCTTGGGCACCTTGAATCGCGCGAGCGCGCGTCCGCACCACTCGCGCAGTTCCTCCGGGTCCGCCGACGAGCCCGGCAGCAGCACGACGAACGCCACCGCTTGCATCGCGCTCTCGGCGTCGCGAACGCCGACCACCTTCGCGGTCTGCACCGCCTCGTGCTCGGCGAGCCGGTGCTCGATCTCCGCCGGTTCGACCAGAAAACCGCGCAGCCGCAGCACATCGCCCATGCGGCAGACGTAGGAGATACCACCGTTCTCGGTGATCAGTCCGAGGTCACCGGTGCGGAACCAGCCGTCACCGGTGAAGGAGCGCTCCGCCGCGGACGGATCGCCGAGGTAGGCGTCGACCACGTTCGGTCCGCGGAACTGCAACTCACCTCGCGTACCGGTGGGCAAGACCTCCTCGGTGACCGGGTCCACCACCCGGACGTCGATCCGGGGGGAGACCCGGTGACCACCGCCGGTCCAGCGACGCGGCGCCGGTTCGTCGTGCGCCCAGAACGCGGTCAACGCGAACAGCTCCGACGAGCCGTACACACCAGCGGTCGAGGTCCCGAACTCCGCCTGCGCCCACTCTGCCAGTTCCGGCACCTTGCCGAGGAAGTCGGCAATGCCGAGCCAGCGCCACGCGGACAGGTCGCGACGGCTGCGCTGCCACGCGTCGTGCAGGCGGATGACCATGTCGTCGGCTCCGACCGCGTGCGTGACACCGAAGCGGGCCATGTCCGCGACCACGGCGTCCTCGTCGAACACGGGTTCCAGCAGACAGACCGCTCCCCCGGCGATCGCGGCCGCGGCTGTGTTGAAGCCGAACACCCCTGACAGCGGGAGCACGCAGAGCATCACGTCGCCGTTCCGCAAGCCGATCGCCTCCGCGTCGGCGGCCGCGTGCGACACGACGGCGGATTCCAGGTGCGCGGCGAGCTTCGGCTTGCCCGTCGACCCCGAGGTGGTGAACGCCACCGCGAGGTGGTCGTCGTCCGGCATCGACGGCAACGGATCGTCCGCACCCGTGGAAGGCACCCAGCTCCCCGAGCCCAGGTCGTAATCGGACGGGTCCTCGACGGACCGGCGCCGAGGGCCTGCCACCACGGCGACCGACGGAACCGGCGCGTCGGCCTTCTCCACGGCTCGCCGCAACCGGTCCAGCAGGTCGAGACCGTGGAAGTCGTGCGCGAGGGCCACGACCTTCGGCCGGGCTCGGTCGAGGACGTGAGCGACCTCGTCGACGTTGTAGCGGGTGTTCACGCCGATCACGTGCGCGCCGAGCGAGGCGGTGGCGAACTGCCAGCACAGCGCGTCCGACCAGTTGGGCAGCCAGACGGCGACGCAATCGCCCGCACCGACTCCCTCGCGCGCCAGGTCTGCTCGCAGTGCGCGGGTTGCCTCCAGCAGCTCTTCGCGGCTCACGGAGATCGGGTGGTCGGGGTCGGCGTCGATCGCGATCGTCGCATCGGGACTCTCCTGCACGCGGTCTTCCAGCAGTGACAACAACTTCATGCCGCCAGCTCCTTCAGCCACCCGTGCAGCACGGTCGGGAAGTCCTCGATCTCCTCCATCGGGTAGTGCCCGATGCCGTCGAGGAGGGTGAAGCGGGCACCGTCGATCTGCTCAGCCGTCCACCGCACCGACTCGGGGTCCAGCCACAGGTCGTCGGCGCCGACGACGAGATGCGCCGGGCAGGTGACCGACGACAACGACGAGCGCAGGTCGTGGTTCGCCCAGCCGATCAGGTCCGAAGTGGACACCGCTGGGTCCTCCCTGCGGTGCATGGTGGCGATGAGCTCGGCGCGTTGCGCCGACACGGAGCTGCCCACGACGGCGAGGGTGCCGAAGTAGGTCCGGTCTGTGCGACTGGGTGCGGCGGCGTCCTCGAGCTCTCGTCGCAGGCCGGCGACCTTGATGCGGTTGGTGCGCGCGTCGGCGGCCATCGCCACGATGCCCGCCAGCTCGTCGCCCGCCCTCGTCGCGAGGTCCAGGGTGATCTTCCCACCGATCGAGCACCCGACGACGAAGGGCCTGTGCAGGCCGAGCTCTCCGATCAACGTCCGGCACCACTCGGCGTAACACCCCAGGTCGCTCACCGGCCCGGAGCGCGCGGGTTCGGACCGCCCGTGACCGGGCAGGTCCGGTACGACGACGCGGTAGCCGAGCTCTGCGAGCCCGGCCAGCGAGTGGCGCCACTGCACACCGCTCTGCCCTGCGGTGTGCAGGCACAGCACGGGCCGGCCCTCGCCCGCCTGCTGCACGTAGGCGAGCGATCCGTCGATCTCCACGTAGCGGGACTCGATCATGCCTGCTCTCCTCTGGCGAGCGTGCGGACGTTGTCCATCAGCAGCACCACGGCCTTGGTCAGCCGCAGGTACTCGTACCCGCTGCCGCGGACGTCGAACTGGCCGCTCATGGTGCGCTTGACGAAGTCGTTGTGCGCAGCGCAGATCAGCTCCGTCCAGATCAGCTCGGGCGCTTCGACGGTGAAGGTGGCGCCGTGGGGTGCGCGACGCGTGACGTCGACGACCTGCCCGCGGTAGATGCGCAACTGGACCTCCTGCTCACCGCTGCGCAGGCCGAGCGTGCCGTCCCAGTTCGCGGTCGCCGAGACGAAGCGCTCGTCGGTCGTGAGTCGCTGCGCCAGCGCCTGCCCCCAGGCCAGCGTGCCGAACGCCCGATCCTCCGGGTCGACACCGGTGTCGCGGGCCCGCACCAGCAACGCAGTGGTGCCCTCCTGCACCCGCTCGTCGTGCTGGTTGAGCAGCACCACGTGGCGGTTCACCACACCCTGGCCGGCGCTCGACGAGCGCTGGCACCTGGTGATCGTCATCTCGAAGCGCAGCGTGTCGCCGACGTGCACTGGCCGCAGGTAGCGCCAGTTCGTGTCCAGCAACGCGACCACGGATTCGTCCACCAGGCCGAGCTCGTGGAACAGTCCGAAGAAGACAGCCACACCGAACGGTCCGTGCAGCACGGGCCTGCCGAACCGCGTGGTGGCCGCGTAGTCGGCGTCGGTGTGCAGCGGATGCACGTCGCCGCTGAGTTGCGCGAACGTGGCGAGGTCGTGTTCGGTGACCTCCCGTGTCTTGCTGCTGAAGCGTTGTCCTACGACGAAGTCCTCGAAGTACATGTCACACCTTGCCCAGCAGTTCGTCGGAGATGACCCGGAGCTGGATCTCCGAGGTGCCCTCGAAGATCTTGGTGAGCCTGGCGTCGCGCCAGTGCCGCTCGACCGCGAAATCGGTGGTGTAGCCGGCGCCGCCGTGGATCTGCAGCGCCTCGCTGGTCACGCGTTCGGCCATCTCGCTGGCGACGAACTTCGCCATCGAGGCCTCCATCGAGCACCGGCGACCGCGGTCGATCTCGGTGGCGACCGAGTACATGAGCTGGCGGGCCGCCTCGATCTCCGCGGCCATCGTCGCGATCTTGAACCTGATGGCCTGGAACTCGCCGATCGGGCGGCCGAACTGGCTGCGCTGTGCGACGTAGGCGATGGAGTCCTCCAGCGCCGCACGCGCCAGACCGATCGCACGGGCCGCGGTGTGCGCACGACCGACCTCGAGGCCGCTCATCGCGAGGTGGAACCCCCGGCCCTCCTCCCCCAGCAACGCGCTCGCCGGGAGGCGGAGCCCGTCGAACGACAACTCCCAGGTGTGCCAGCCGAAGTAGCCGATCTTGCGGACCTTCGTGCCGGTGACACCGGGCGGGAAGCCGCCCCGCTCCTTCTCGACGAGGAAGGCGCTGATGCCGCGGTGCGGTCGCGCGGGATCCTTCGCCGGCTCGGTACGCGCGAAGAGGACCAGGTAGTCGGCCTGATCGGCGTAGGTGCACCACATCTTGGTGCCGTGCACGACCCATTCGTCACCGTCGCGCCGGGCGCGACAGGAGATGTTGGCGACGTCGGATCCCGCCTCGGCCTCCGAGAGTGCGTACGCGCCCAGGTATTCGCCGCGGGCGACGCGCGGCAGGAGTTCCGCCTCCTGCGCGGCGGTGAAGCCACCGCCCATGCCGTTGCCGCGCGCGAGCAGTCCGGACACGCTCAGCCACGCGCGCGCCAACTCCTCGGCGACCAGGCAGTACTCGAACACGCCGAGCCCGAGACCGCCGTGCTCCTCGGGGATCAGGATGCCGAAGAAGCCCATCCTCCCCATGTGCTCGCGCAGCGAGTCCGGGATCGTGCCGCGCTGCGGGTCGAGTTCGTCGGCCAGCGGCAGGACCTCGTTCATCGCGAACTCGCGAGCGAGTTTCTGGATCTCCAGCCGCTCCTCGGTGAGGTGTGTCGGCGGAGCCGTCGAGGGCCCGGACGGGCGGTGCGTCATCGACTCTCCCTCGTGGTGAACGAACGTTCTTACACGTGACTGAACCAGGCGGTCGGCACCGCGGTCAAGGGGTAAGCGCGCCGGATTGACGACCCGTCGGCAGCAGCCATAGCCTCGCCCACATGAACACTCGTTCTCCCGCCGCGGGACTGATCACCCCTTCGCCGAAGGGGAACGAGAGCGCCATCCTCAACGCCGCACTCGAAGCGTTCGGCGTGCACGGTTTCAACGGCGCTTCGATGCGGGACATCGCCCGTGGCGCCAAGACGAGCCTGTCGAACCTCTACAACTACTTCCCGTCCAAGTCGCACCTGCTGAGCGAACTGCTCCGGCGGGCCAACGACGAGCAGCTCAACCGCATCCGCGGGGCCGTGGCCAACGCGGACCGCACCGCCGTGAACCGCATGCGAGCAGCGGTGGAGGCGTTCGTCGGGTTCGTCGTCGACCACCAGGTGGCAGCCCTCGTGGCGATAAGCGAGATCCGCTACCTGACCGGTGACGAGCGCGAGCACGTGGTGCGCGCACGCGACACCACGCAAGGGATCTTCGAGCAGATCGTCGCGGACGGCGTGGCGGCCGGGGAGTTCCGCACGCCCCACCCGGACGACGCCGCACGCAGCATCGTGTCCATGTGCTCGTCGATCTCCACCTGGTACCGGCCGGACGGCCGGTTGTCCGGAGCACAACTCGCCGAGCAACACGCGCGGTACGCCCTCGCACTGCTCGAAGCCGAGCTGTAACCACAGCTGCCACCGCGAGGTCTTGCCAGGCACCAGGGCCGCGACCTAGCTTGTGAACGGTCGTTCGTTCCCCTGCACGCGAGCCGCAGCGAAGCGGCCGGAGGTAGCGCCATGCTGATCAACCAGAGGTCGGACTCAGCACCGAGAACCGGGACCCGGATGGGCCGCCTCGCGGCAGCCGCCGTGCTGGCGACGGCGCTCGAGTGGTTCGACTTCATGATCTACTCCACCGCCGCGGCACTGGTCCTCGGCGAGTTGTTCTTCCCGAAGTTCAGCGGGGTGGCGGGCACACTGGCCTCCTTCGCGACCTTCGCGGTCGGCTTCTTCGCGCGCCCGCTCGGCGGCATCATCGCCGGTCACATCGGAGATCGCTTCGGGCGCAAACCGCCGCTGGTGGGCGCCATGGTCGTCATGGGCGTGGCAACGGCGGGCATCGGCGTCCTGCCCACCTACGCCGGCGCGGGGATCTGGGCACCGGTGCTGCTGGTGGCACTGCGACTGCTCCAGGGACTCGGTGTCGGCGCGCAGTGGGGTGGCGCGGCGCTGCTGCTCACCGAGCACGCCCCGGTGCACCGTCGCGGGTTCTACGGAAGTCTCATCCAGACCGGGTCGATCATCGGCGCGGTCGCGGGCAACGCGCTGTTCCTCGCGCTGACCGCGTCACTGTCCAACCAGGACTTCGTGAGCTGGGGCTGGCGTGTCCCGTTCCTGACCGGCCTGGCACTGGTCGCGATCGGCGTCTACGTCCAGTTGAAGATCGAGGACACGCCGGTCTTCAAGGCACTGAACGAGAAGTCGCGTTCCGCGGGCGAAGCCGCCGGAATCCGCAAGTCGCCGCTGCGTGAGGCGATTCGGTTGTACTGGAAGGAGATCCTCCAGGCCGCGGGTGCCTTCTTCGTCGTCAACGCCACCTTCTACATCCTCATCAGCGGCATGCTCGACTACGGCACGAAGCACGCCGGCCTCTCGCGCACCGCGACGCTCGTGTGCGTGATGGTCGCCGGAGGGACCCAGCTGATCACCATCCCGCTGTTCGGCGCGCTGAGCGACCGGGTGGGAAGGCGCAAGCAGTACCTCGTCGGCACGGTGCTGATGGCGCTGTTCGCGTTCCCGATGTTCTGGTTGGTGGACACCGGTTCGGTGGTGCTCGTGCTGGCGTCGCTGGTCGTCGGGTTCACCGTCCACGCGGTGATGTACGGACCGCAGGCCGCGATGTACGCGGAGATGTTCCCGGCCGACGTGCGGTACTCCGGTGCCTCGCTGGGCTACCAGTTCTCCTCCGTCTTCGCCGGTGGCCTCGCGCCGTTCATCATGACCGCACTGCTCGCCGCCAGCGGCACGTCCTGGTCGGTCTCCCTCTACATCGTCGCGATGGCCGCGATCACCTTCGTCGCGGTGTTCACCATCAAGGAGTCGTTCCGCCGGGACCTGCACGAGACCTCGGACGCTGTCGGTGAGCCGGTGCCCGCCCGGTAGCAGCGCCCCTCCTACGTCCGGCTCCGCCCGGCGGGACCGAGACCTCCGGACCGCCGGACGATTCGGCTGAGCG
>DASYMV010000029.1:0-3743 GCA_036008865.1 Pseudonocardiaceae bacterium
CCCCCACGACCGGCTAGCAGCGCAGCTCGCGCCCGATGACGAGGCGCTGGATCTGGTTCGTGCCCTCGAAGATCTGCAACACCTTCGCCTCGCGCATGTAGCGCTCGACGGGGAAGTCGCGGGTGTAGCCCGCGCCGCCCAGCACCTGCACCGCGTCGGTGGTCACCTTCATCGCCGTGTCGGTCGCGACGAGCTTGGCGATCGAGGCCTGGCGACGGAACGGAAGGCCGCGGTCGCGCCTGCGCGCCGCCTCGAGGTACGTGGCACGGGCCGATTCGACCGCCGCCACCATGTCGGCGAGCAGGAACTCCAGGCCCTGGAAGTCGATGATCGCCTTGCCGAACTGCTTGCGCTGCTTGGCGTAGGCCACGGCCTCGTCGAGTGCCGCCTGCGCGAGTCCCACCGCGCAGGCGGCGATGCCCAGACGCCCCGAGTCCAACGCGGACAGTGCGATCTTGAGTCCGTCACCCTCGGCGCCGATGCGCCGCTCGACCGGAACCCGTGCGGCCTCGAACATCAGCTGCGCGGTCCTCGAGCCGGTGAGGCCCATCTTCCGTTCGGCGGGTGCGGCGGAGATGCCCGGAGTCGAGCCGTCGACCAGCAGGCAGGTGATGCCGCGGCCGCCGTCGTCGGAGGTGCGTGCCATCAAGGTGTAGAAGTCGGCCACGCCCGCGTGCGTGATCCACGCCTTGGTGCCGGTGACCACGTAGTCGTCGCCGTCGCGCACGGCGCGAGTGGACAGCGCAGCGGCGTCCGAGCCGGCGTGCGACTCCGACAACGCGTACCCGCCGAGCAGGCCGCCTTCCAGCAGTTCGGGCAGCCAGCGGTCCTGCTGCTCCGCGGTGCCGAACGTCGCGAGCGCGTGGCTCGACATGACGTGCACCGACAGTCCGACCGCGACGGACATCCACGCCGACGCGATCTCCTCGAGCGCCTGCAGGTAGACCTCGTAGGGCTGCTCGCCGCCGCCGAACCGTTCGGGATAGGGCAGGCCCAGGAGACCGCTCTCGCCGAGCAGGTGGAACGCGTCGCGGGGGAAGCGTTCCTGCTCCTCGTGCTCGGCGGCGTGCGGGGCGAATTCGTCCCTGGCGATCTCCCTGACCAACGAGATCAGGTCCTCGGCCTCCGTGGTCGGGAGCATGCGGTCGGCGGGCATCGTTGACCTCCGGTGAGTACTGGTATCAGTACTGTAGGACGTACTCCAGTACTGTTTCTAGTGTGCTCCGCTCATGTGACAGGGTCATGGGATGACGTCGATGGTGCGCAGGCCCGCGACCGCGCGGCAGACCGAACTGCTGGGCAGGCTGGAGGAACTGTTCCTCGCCGAGGGCTTCGCGCACTTCACCCTCGACGACCTCGCCGGGCTGCTGCGGTGCTCGAAGTCGACGCTCTACGCGCTGGCCGGCAGCAAGGAGCAACTCGCGGTACGGGTCATCGGCCACTACTTCAAGGGTGCCGCCGAGCGGATCGAGCACCGCATCGCCGAGATTGCGGACGTCCGCGAACGCATCGGCAGCTACCTCGCCGGTGCGGCCGTGGAGTTGCGTCGCGCGTCGGCGCAGTTCATCGCCGATGTGGCGGGCTTCCCGCCGACCCGGTCGACCTACGAGCGCAACGCGAGAGCCGCCGCCGAGAGGATCAGGGCGTTCATCCTCGAAGGCGTGCGTGACGGTGTGTTCCGCGACGTCCACGCGACGCTGATCGCAGAGATGGCCGGGCTGCTCATCGAGGGAATTCAGACCGGAGTGTTGACCCAGCGCGCTGGTGTGTCCGACGCCGAGGCGTTCACCGCGCTCGCGGATCTGCTGCTCGGTGGCCTCGATTCCCGCTGATCAGGTCACTCACGACCTCTGACCAGGTAGGTTTCCGTCAGCGGAGCGGTGACGGGAGATGCGCGTGATCGTGGTGGCGGGTGAGGCACTGGTCGACCTGGTTCCGGCGCCGACGGCGGCGGACGGCGAACTCGCCGCCCTGCTGCCGCGGCTCGGCGGCGGTCCCTACAACGTCGCCGTGGCGGCCGGACGTCTCGGCGTCCCGGTGAGCTTCCTGTCCAAGGTGTCCACCGACCTGTTCGGCGAGGCGCTGATCGAGCGGCTGCGCACCGCAGGGGTGCACGTCGACCTCGTGCAACGCGGCCCGCAACCGACGACGCTGGCGGTCGTGGGGCTCGCTGCGGACGGCTCTGCCCGCTACTCCTTCTACGTCGAGGGCACCGCCGACCGTCTCGTGACCGACCCCGGCCCGCTGCCCGCGCAGGTGCGGGCGGTCTCCTTCGGCACGCTGTCGCTGGTGCTCGAGCCCGGTGCCAGTGTCTACGAGCGGGTGATGGCGCGGGAGGCCGAGCGCGGTGTGCTCACCGTCCTCGACCCGAACATCCGGACCGGGCTCATCCACGACCCCGTCGGCTACCGGGACCGCTACGAGTCGTGGCTCGCGCACGTCAGGCTGCTCAAGGTGTCGATCGAGGACGCGAGGTGGCTGGCCGATCTCCCAGAGGACGCCGACGAGGACGCGGTGCTGGAAGTTGCCCGCGACTGGCAGCGGTCGGGGCCTGCGGCGATCGTGCTCACCAGGGGCTCCGACGGCCTCGCCGTCCTGACCGGCGCGGGCGAGGTGCTCCGGGTCCCGCCCACGCGCGTGTCCGTCGTCGACACGATCGGTGCGGGTGACACCGTCCAGGGGGCATTGCTGGCGTGGTTGGACCAGAACGACGCGCTTTCCGAGGACGCGGTGCGCGGATTGGATTCCCCTCGGTGGGAACGAGCGTTGACGTATGCGGGTGCCGCGGCCGCGTTGACGTGTTCCAGGGCGGGAGCGGAGCCGCCGTTCGCCGCGGAACTCGACATTCGATGACGCAACGTCGTCGTTCGTAACTCTGGGCGAATGCCGAACGGGGCGCATGGCCTAGCTCTCACCTCGATGAGGTGGAGAAGGGTGTCGGACGGGCTACGGTGGGTGCAACGCACTCGCGGGCCGGCCTCCGGGCCGGCCGAACTCGGCGCACAACGCCGAACCGGACCTCTGACCGGCGGTTATACCGTCGTCCGTCGCGGGGCGTGCACGCTAGCCACCGTGCAGAGGACGCCTGGGGCACTGTCTCGGTTGCGTGTGATGCCGGTCCCACCTTGCAGAATCGGTCAACACCGTGGCTGCGGGACGGGCACGCCCCCGACTAGCGTGGAACTGACAGGACCCCAACGGGGTGGTGCTGCGCGGTGCGGTGACCCTGATCCGCGTGCCGGCGCGTGTGCATGACACACGTCGAGTCGGTGCCGCCACCCCGTCCGAGCGTGAGAGGGACTTGAATGCCCGACGCGACGACTGCGCCGAACGACACCCGTACCGTCGCGCTGCGCCATGAGGGCGGAGAGCACGTGATGAAGGTAGTACCGGCCACCGAAGGTGCGCCCGGTATCGACCTCGGAAAACTCCTGTCGAATACCGGCTTCGTCACCCTTGACTCCGGATTCGTCAACACTGCCTCCTGCTCCTCTGAGATCACCTACATCGACGGTGACGCGGGAATCCTGCGTTATCGCGGTTACCCGATCGAGCAGCTAGCCGAGCGGTCGAACTTCATCGAGGTCAGCTACCTGTTGATCTACGGTGAGCTGCCGACTCAGGCGCAATTGGACGACTTCTCGTCCAAGATCAGCAGGCACACCCTGCTGCACGAGGACCTCAAGCGGTTCTTCGACGGCTTCCCCCGCGACGCGCACCCGATGCCGGTGCTCTCCTCCGCG
>DASYMV010000030.1:0-2583 GCA_036008865.1 Pseudonocardiaceae bacterium
ACTGGTCGCGACGGGCCTCACCCTGGCCGGCGCCGCTGTCGCCGCCGGCGTCGTCTCGCTCAACGCGCCGCCCGCGGCAGCGCTGGAGAACGGGCTCGCCCGGACGCCGCCGATGGGCTTCAACAACTGGAACACCACGCACTGCAGTGCGACCTTCAACGAGGCGATGGTGAAGGGCATCGCGGACGCGTTCGTGTCCACGGGTCTGAAGGCGGCGGGCTATCGGTACGTCAACATCGACGACTGCTGGGCCGAGCCCGCGCGCGACGCAGGCGGCAACCTGGTGCCCGACAAGACCCGATTCCCCGGTGGCATCAAAGCCGTCGCGGACTACGTGCACTCCAAGGGCCTGAAGTTCGGCATCTACACCAGTGCCGGCACGAAGACGTGCGATCAGGCGAACGGCTTCCCCGGCGGCCTCGACCACGAGGTGCAGGACGCGAACCTCTTCGCCTCGTGGGGTGTGGACTACCTCAAGTACGACAACTGCAACAACGAGGGCGTGGACGCGAAGCAGCGCTACCGCAAGATGCGCGACGCGCTGAAGGGCACCGGACGGCCGATCGTGTTCTCGATCTGCGAGTGGGGCCAGGACAAACCGTGGGAGTGGGCGAGCGACACCGGTCACCTGTGGCGCACCACGGGCGACATCAACGACAGTTACGCCACGATGTTGTCGATCTACAAGGCGAACGTGACGCTGGACGGATTCGCCGGGCCGGGCCGTTGGAACGACCCGGACATGCTGGAGGTCGGCAACGGCGGTATGACCGATACCGAGTACCGCAGCCACTTCAGCCTCTGGGCGATCATGGCTGCGCCGCTCCTGATCGGCACCGACGTCCGCAACGCCTCGGCGGCGACGCTGAACATCCTCAACAACACCGATGTCATCGCCGTCGACCAGGACTCGCTCGGCAAGCAGGGCAAACAGATCAAGGCCGCGGACGGCCTGCACGTGATCGTCAAGCCGCTCGCGAACGGTGACAGGGCTGTCGCGCTGTTCAACGAGACCGACACGACGGCGACGATCAGCACCAGCGTCTCCGAGATCGATTTCGGCGTGGGCACCTTCGAGCTGAAGGACCTGTGGAGCAAGGTCGGCCAGAGCACGACGGGGCCCATCAGCGCGTCGGTTCCGGCCCACGGCACCGTGATGTACCGGATCAGCAAGGCCTGCGAGGGCACCTCTCCACCTGCACCTGATCGTCGCTCCCTTCCAGGGGCGTGAGGCCAGTGCCACACCGCTCCGATTCGGTGTACCGCCGATCGGGGTAGGAACATGGACCGGTAAGCAACCCTCGACGAAGGAGGAACCCCCGTGCGGGCAACCACGATCCACGGACCCGGTGACATCCGGGTGGAAGAGGTGCCCGACGCGGCCCTGCGGAAGCCGACCGACGCCGTTGTGCAGGTGGAGATGGCGTGCATCTGCGGCAGCGACCTCTGGGCGTACCGGGGTGTCGCCAAGCGCGACGGCGGCCAGCGAATCGGCCACGAGTTCGTGGGCCGCGTGGTCGAGGTCGGTTCCGAGGTCAGCTCGGTCCGCGTCGGCGACCGGGTCATCGCCCCGTTCGTGTGGAGCGACGGCACGTGCGCGTACTGCACGGCCGGCCTGCAGACCTCGTGCCTGGACGGTGGTTTCTGGGGTTCGGGCGGCTCCGACGGTGGCCAGGGTGAGGCCGTGCGCGTGCCGTGGGCCGACGGGACCCTCGTCGCAATTCCCGCCGACGCCGACGATGCCCTGCTGCCCGCGCTGCTGACCCTCTCGGACGTCATGGGCACCGGGCACCACGCCGCCATCGGGGCCGGTGTCGGCCCCGGTTCGGTCGTGGCCGTGGTGGGCGACGGCGCGGTCGGCCTGTGCGGCGTCCTCGCGGCCAAGCGCCTCGGCGCGGAGCGGATCATCGCCATGGGCCGCCACTCCGACCGGGCCGCGGTCGCCCGGATCTTCGGCGCCACAGACCAGGTCGCCGAGCGCGGGGAGGCTGCGATCGAGCGGGTTCGCGAGCTGACCGGCGGTCTCGGTGCCTCCGCGGTCCTCGAGTGCGTGGGCACCGAGCAGTCCTGGGAAACCGCGATGGGCATCGCGCGTGACGGCGGCCGCATCGGCTACGTCGGCGTGCCGCACGAGGCGCCGAACCTGCCGCTGGGCAAGCTCTTCGGCCGCAACATCGCCATCGGTGGCGGCGTCGCTCCCGTCCGCGCCTACCTGCCCGAGCTGCTCACCGACGTGCTCGCCGGGCGCATCGACCCGTCGCCGGTGTTCGACAAGACGGTGGCGCTCGACGACGTCGCCGAGGGGTACCGGGCGATGGACGGGCGCACGGCGCTGAAGGTCGTCGTCAAGCCCTGATGCGCGAGACGAGGCCCGACCACACGAGGTCCAACACGTGGTCGGTCGCCTGCTCGGGAGTGATGTCCCCGCGACGCTGGCACCACAGCGCAAGGCGCTCACACGCCCCGACGATGATCTCCGCGTACGCCTCGGCGATGGTCGGTGACGCCTCCGTCGCGAAGCCGGCCATCACCGAGGCGATCAGGTCCGTCTGCTGGCGGCGGATTCCCTCGATCTCCTCCACG
>DASYMV010000031.1:0-7045 GCA_036008865.1 Pseudonocardiaceae bacterium
GCGCGGCCGACCAGTCGGCCGCGCCTTTTCGCACGTTCGGGGAGTGATCGTCTGTGGGGCGTCGTTGCGCCATCGCCGCCGGGATCGGTGCCGGCCTGGGACTCGTGTGGTGGGTGCTCATCCAGCTCATCTCGGCGGGCCTCGTGTGCTCGAAGGAGACCTGGAGCTGCCTCGGTTGGGCGGTGTTCGCCGTGCCGGTGGCCGTGATCGTGGGCGGGATCGTCGGGTGGCTCGTGCTGCGAGCGGTGGAGCTGTCCAGGTCATGGCTCGTGGCGCTGGTCGGCACAGCCGGCGCGGCCGCCTTCCTGTACCTGGCGCGTCTGGTCTGGCCGTCCGGCTGGGTCTTCCTCGTGGTGGTGCTCGTGACCGCGGGCGCGTACGCACTGGGCGCGTTGATCACGGCGTAGGCCTCGACTCGCACGCTGTGCGTCCGCCACACTGCTGCGCGTGAGTGACAAGCCCCGTGTGACGGTCCGTGGCGTGACCGGCAAGGTGCTGCTGCGCGTCGTCGCCTCGATGGTCGTCGGCGCAGCGCTGATCCTGGTGTGGGTCGGCGCGTACCGGTCCGGGTGGCTGAACTCCGCGCTGAACGAGACCGACCTCGGGCAGTTCATCCTGCTGCTGGTCGTGGGGCTGCCGATCGCTCTGCTGGTGAGCGCGCTGCTCGCCGGTCCGCTGCTGTGGCTCATGCGCGCACGCCCGGTGTGGCCCATCGTGCTGATCGGTCCGGTGGTTCTCGGGCTCGCCCACTACTTCAAGGTCAACGACCAGGCACGGGAGATGTTCCCCGACAAGTGGACCGCCGAGGTCCTGCTGGCAGCCGCGAGTTACGGGATCGCAGGCTTGTCGACCGCCCCTGCCATCTGGCGCAAGCGCTCCTAGCCCACTTTCGTTCGGAGCGAATCAGTACGGCTGCGGCACCTGATCGAGCAGGTGCAGGCCCCACCCCTGGTGCTCGCACCAGTCCTCCGCCTCTTCGCGGGTGAGCGGCGTGGCGCGGCTCGGCCTGGCATCCCCGATCGTGCCCCAGCCGTCCGGTGCGAGCACGTGGAGCTCGCCCTCTCGGACTGCGAGCAACCTGCCTTCGGGGAACGCCATCGTCGGCTCGGTGCGCAAGAACCGCACGGGTTCCGGACGGGTCATGGCTGTAGATGATGCCGCTTGACCTCCACCCAGGTCGAGCCCGCAGGGTCGGCGGCGAGAAAGTCGGCTGCGGAGAAAACAGGATGCCGACCGCCGGTCCTCTTCGTAGTGTCGAGGTGGATCAGAGGGGGACTTCGCGTGAGCGAGCAACGAACTTCCACGGTGGGGACGCTGCGCCGGCTGTGGCCCTACGTACGTCCGGTACGAGGCCGGATCTTCCTGGTCATCGTGGCCGCCTTGACGGCGATGCTCTGCGGGCTCGGCATCCCTCTGGTGACCCAGCGGATCGTGGACGGACCGATCGCCCGCGGCGAGCTGGCCTCGTTACCGTCGCTCGTGCTGGGCGTGCTGGCGCTCGGCTGCGCGGAAGCCGGCCTGTTCTACACGCGGCGCAAGCTCATCGCACGGCCGTCCACGCAGGTCGAGGCGAACATGCGCGCCGAGCTGTACCACCAGCTGCAGCGGCTGCCGATCGCCTTCCACGACCGCTGGCAGTCCGGTCAGCTGCTGTCCAGGGCGGTCAACGACCTGAACACGGTTCGCCGATTCGTCGCGTTCGCCGCGATCTTCCTGGTGGTCAACAGCCTCGTGCTCCTCATCGGGCTCGGCGTGCTGTTCCACCTGTCCCCCGCGCTCGGCCTGGTGCTGCTGTGCTGCTCGCTGCCGCTGCTGGTGATCTCCTACCTGTTCGAGACCAAGTTCAAGGTGGTCGCGCGCAAGGCGCAGGACCAGTCGGGTGACCTCACGACGAGCGTCGAGGAGTCCGTGCTCGGAATCCGCGTGCTCAAGGCGTTCGGGCGCGGCCCGGAACTGACGAAGAGGTTCCGCGAGCAGGCGCAGGAGCTGCGCGGCACCGAACTGCACAAGGTGCGGATCTTCGCGCTGCTGTGGGCGACCCTCATCGTGCTGCCGGAACTGGCCGTCGCCGGTCAGCTCGCCGTCGGATCGGTCGGCATCGCGGACGGCACCACGAGCGTCGGCACCCTGGTCGCCGCGATCACCGTCAGCGCCTACCTGCGCTGGCCGACGGACTCGATCGGGTGGCTGCTGGCCGAGACGAACCAGGCCGCCTCGGCCTGCGAGCGGTACTGGGAGGTGATGGACGAGCCGAGGACGGTCGTCGGCCCGTCGAACCCCGAGCCGTTGGCGAGGCCGGTGCGCGGGCACGTGCGGTTCGAGGGTGTGCGCTTCGCCCATCCGAGCGCCGAAGGCGAGATCCTGCGCGGTGTCGACCTGGACGTCCGGCCCGGCGAGACGATCGCCCTGGTCGGTGCGACAGGTTCGGGCAAGACGACGCTCACCGCGCTGGTGCCCCGGCTCGCCGACGTGACCGGTGGCCGCATCACCGTCGACGGCGTGGACGTGCGCGACCTCGACCTCGCCGAACTGCGGCGCGTGGTCGGCACGGCGTTCGAAGAGCCGGTGCTGTTCTCGGCCAGCGTGACCGAGAACATCGCCCTGGGCAGCCCGGACGTCGGCGAGGCCGACGTGCGCCAGGCACTGCGGGTGGCCAGGGCGGAGGACTTCGTCGAGGCGCTGCCGTGGGGCCTTGCGACCAGGATCGGTGAGCAGGGGCTGTCGCTGTCGGGTGGTCAGCGGCAACGGCTCGCGCTGGCCCGTGCAGTGGTCGGGCGACCTGCGGTGCTGGTGTTGGACGACCCGCTGTCCGCGCTGGACGTCCACACCGAGGCGGAGGTCGAGGCCGCGCTGCGGCGCGTGTTGCACGACGTGACGGCGCTGGTCGTCGCGCACCGGCCGAGCACGGTGCAACTCGCCGACCGGGTGGCACTGCTCGACGACGGGCGGATCGCGGCCGTCGGCACGCACGAACAGCTTCTGGCGACCAACGCGGAGTACCGCAGGCTGCTGTCCACCGTGGAAGACATGACCGAGGAGGAGGTGGCGGCGCGATGAGCACCGAGGACGAAGGGTGGCGCGGGGTCGCCGCCGAGGAGTTCGAGGACGTCGACCACGCGACCGGTGTGAAGCTGAGGGCGCGGTCGCGCCGACTGCTGGGTTCCCTGCTGCGTCCCCGCTTGCGGCCCTCGTTGCTGGCGCTCGCGATCGTCGTCACCGAGAACCTGGTGGTGCTGGCCGGACCGCTGCTGATCGCCGGCGCGATCGACCGCGGGGTGCCGGCGGCGCTGGAGGGCAGGCCGGGCGTGCTCGCGTGGTGCGTGGGTGGATACGCGGTGACAGCGATGGCCGCGACGGTTCTGCGCTACTCGTTCGTGCGGCTCACCGGCCGGATCGGCCAGGACCTCCTGCTCGACCTGCGGGAGCGGATCTTCCGGCACGCCCAGCGACTGTCGATCGGGTTCCACGAGTCCTACACGTCCGGCAAGGTCATCTCGCGGATGACCAGCGACGTCGACTCGCTGCAGGACCTGCTGGAGATGGGCCTGGACGGGTTCCTCACGTCGCTGCTGTCCATCGTCGGCATCACCACCGTGCTG
Organism: Pseudonocardiaceae bacterium; assembly: GCA_036008865.1. Lineage (GTDB taxonomy): Bacteria > Actinomycetota > Actinomycetes > Mycobacteriales > Pseudonocardiaceae > DASYMV01. The sequence goes on from DASYMV010000031.1 coordinate 3,600, forward strand.
CTGTGGCTGGACGTGCCGCTGGCGGCGATCACGCTGGCGGGATTCATCCCGCTGATACTGCTGGTGCGCTGGTTCCAGCGCCGGTCGGCACGGGCCTACCGGGGCACTCGCGGAGCCATCGCGAAGATCATCGTCCAGTTCGTCGAGACGATGAACGGCATGCGCGCGGTGCAGGCGTTCCGCCGGGAGTCTCGCAACGAGAACATCATGGACGGTCTCAACAACCGGTTCCGCGACGCCAACACCGACGCTCTCAGCGTGATGGCGACGTTCACCGCGCTGGTCCGCGTCATCGGCAACGTCTCGCTCGCCGTCGTCCTGGCCGTCGGTGCGCTGCGCGTCGCAGGCGGCACGCTGGAGATCGGTGTGCTCGCCGCGTTCACGCTGTACCTGCGCCGGTTCTACGACCCGTTCGACGAGATCGCGATGTTCACCAACTCGTACTCCTCGGCGACCGCGGCGCTGGAGAAGATCTCCGGTCTGCTGGAGGAGCAGCCGTCCGTGCCGGAGCCCACGCGGCCGACCCCGCTGCGGCACGCGCACGGAGAGGTCCGGTTCCACGGCGTGGAGTTCGGGTACAGGGCGGATTCTCCGCTGGTGCTGCCGAAATTCGACCTGCACGTGCCCGCAGGCCGGACTGTCGCGCTGGTCGGTGCGACGGGCGCGGGCAAGTCGACGCTGGCCAAGCTGGTCGCCCGGTTCTACGACCCCACCGCCGGCTCGGTGCGCCTCGACGGTGTCGACCTGCGCGAAGTGGCGGACGAAGACCTGCGCCGGGCCGTGGTCATGGTGACGCAGGAGAACTTCCTGTTCGACGGCTCGGTGGCGGACAACATCGCTCTCGGCAAGCCGAGCGCCACTCGCGCCGAGATCGAGGCGGCCGCTGCGGAGATCGGTGCGCACGAGTTCATCGCGGCGCTGCCGCACGGCTACGACACCGACGTCCGCAAGCGCGGCGGGCGCCTGTCGGCCGGTCAGCGGCAGATGGTGGCCTTCGCGAGAGCGTTCCTCGCCGATCCCGCGGTGCTCGTGCTCGACGAGGCCACGTCCAGCCTCGACGTGCCGACGGAACATGCGGTGCAGGCGGCGCTGGAGACCGTGCTGGCCGATCGGACGGCGTTCATCATCGCGCACCGGCTCTCGACGGTGCTGATCGCCGACCGGGTGCTGGTGGTCGACGCAGGCCTGATCGTCGAGGACGGCTCGCCCGAGGAGCTCATCGGTGACGGAGGCCGTTTTGCCGACCTGCACAGCGCCTGGCAGGACTCGCTCGCCTGACCAGGGGTGGGCCCACAACGAGGAATCCCGGTTCCCGTTCTGGGCCCACAGCGGGAATCACAGGAGCGTGAGGATCAGGGCGAACCAGGCCATGAGCACGCCCGCCACGACGCCGTAGGCGACCCAGCGCCAGATGAGCACCCTGCGGGCGAGCCAGACCGACGGCGCGAGGCCACCCACGACGAGAATGTTCGCGATCAGCGCGAGCCAGCGGCTGGTCTCGCCGAGTGCCAGCGACAGGGACACGACGGTGAAGGTCGCCACGGCGGCGGTGAACGCGCTCACCGTGAGGCCGGTGCCCCACGGGGTGGGTTCCTGCGGAGCTTCCTCCTGCTCGTCCTCAGGGTGTTCGGGTTCGGCCTGCTCGGTGACGGGAGCCTCGACGACGCTGACCTCGCCGGTGACCGGATCGGTGAAGCCGACCGGTGAGCCCATCGCCGTGGCCAGCCGGACGGCGAGCTGCCGGCCTCGCCGGGTGACCAGCGCGGTGGCAGCGCCGTCCGCGGGGGCGTCCGCACGCGTCACGGCGTCGGCCACCTTGGCCCATTCGTGCAGTGCGTCAGCAAGCGCGACTCCCACCGGCAGACTGTGCGGGTCGACCTCTTGCTCACCGCTTTCACCTCGACCCGCCACTACGGCGCGGCCGCCTTGGACACGCAACTCCACGAAGTCTTCACCTCCCGCGCACGGTCCATCTGTCCCGGACGAAACTAGCGCGTCTGGAGTCCGGACACCGCGAAGCTCAGATGATCGCGTAGAAAGCAACGGCAGCCGCGGTCGCGACGTTGAGGGAGTCCACTCCGTCGGCCATCGGGATGCGGACGGCCAGATCCGCCGCGCCCAGCGCCTCCTCGGTGAGTCCAGGCCCTTCCGATCCCAGCAGCACGGCCACGCGCTCGCCGCGCAGACCGGCGTCCGCGAGCCCGATCGCTCCCGGCCGGGGTGTGAGCGCCACGACGCGGAACCCCTTGTCGCGCAACATGTCCAAGCCGGTAGGCCACGCGTCGAGATGCGCGAACGGCACCCGCAGCACGTGCCCCATCGACACCCGGACGCTGCGCCGGTACAGCGGATCGCTGCAGCCGGGCCCGAGCAGCACGCCGTCGACGCCGAGCGCGGCCGCGTTGCGGAACAACGCGCCCAGGTTCTCGTGGTCGCCGACGCCTTCCAACACCGCCAGCCGCTTGGCACCTGCCGCCACGTCCTCGGCCGCGAGCGCAGGCGCGCGGTCCGCAGCGGCGAGCACGCCGCGGTTGAGGTGGAACCCGACGACCTCGGCCATCACCTCCACCGAAGTGACGTAGGCAGGCGCGTCCACGTCGGCGAGGTGATCGGCCAGCGCCTCGATCCGGCGCCGCACCCCCAGCAGACCGCGCACCGGGTACGGCGAGGTGAGCAAGCGCTCCACCACGACCACGCCCTCGGCGATCACCAGGCCGCGCCCACCCGGCCGGTCGGGCCGGCGATCCGCGGTCGACAAGTCCCGGAAGTCGTCCAGTCGCACGTCGGCCGGGTCGTCGATCTCGATCACCTGCACGTGGCAAGTCTCCCATCTCGAGTTGTCGCGGTAGGCCGGAGGGCGGAACGGGTAAGCCTGCAAGCAGCGGATTTTTGCTCACTGTTACCTGCATGTGACTCAGAGCACCGATTTGGGCGCTGGCGGCCACATTGTTGCTGTGTCACGGTTGGCGTCCGCCAAGCCAGCCAGAAGACGGCCGAGCGAAGGGGAGGCGGCATGGGAAGTGAAGTGTCCCGCCGCACGTACACCAGAGAGGACCGCCAGCGGTACCGCGAGAAGCTGCAGCGGTCACTCGACGCTCTCGCGACCATGCTGGCGGAAGGCAGTTTTTCCTTTCCGCGGCAGCAGATGGGGCTCGAGATCGAGCTGAACCTGGTCGACGACGCGATGCGGCCGGCGATGGCCAACGCCGAAGTCCTCGAGAAGATCGACGATCCCTCGTTCACCCTGGAGCTGGGGCAGCAGAACCTGGAGATCAACGTTCCGCCACGTGAGCTCGCCGGGGACGAGGTTCTCGGGTTGGAAAGAGAGTTGTGCGACTCGCTCGACGCCGCGGACGCCAAGGCCAGGGACGCGGGCGCGAACCTGATGATGATCGGGGTCCTCCCCACGTTGCGCGACGAGCACTTCGACCCGCGCTGGATCTCCA
>DASYMV010000032.1:0-2086 GCA_036008865.1 Pseudonocardiaceae bacterium
CACGAAGCTCGAACGGTGCAAGCGGAGCCAGGCGAATTGGCCGGGCGAGAACTGCAGGGCGACCCTGCGCCTGCGTGAGCGCGGTTGCAGCACGACGGTGCTCACCGAGGGTGATTCAGCGCGGACTTCGCGGACCACGAAGGCACGCCGGTGCGCGATGATCGGCCGCCACACCCACCGGATCGCCAGCAGCACCAGCAACCCGGCCGCCATGATCACGAAGCAGGCGCGCATCAGCGGATCGCGGACCAGGTGGTTGAGCCACCACACGTGCAGCGCGGACAGCACGAGCACCAGCACGGCGAACGTCACGTGCATCCAACGCCACATCTCGTACCGCCGGTGCACCCGTTTGCGGACCACCGCGAGCAGCGAGAGCACCAGAAGGCCGCCCGTCGCGCCGACCGCGGCGCGGGCCCGGTTGGGCGCGTGGCGCACGTCGAGCAATGCCAGGTTGTGCGGATTGGCGACGAACACCAGCACCGCGTGCAGGAGTACGAGGACCAGGGCGAGCAGACCGAGGTATCGATGCGTCTTCAACACCCGTTCGATGCCGAAGGACTGCGTCAGCGAGCGCAGCCGGGAGGGCAGCACGGCCGCGCAGACGAGCACCGAAGCCGCGAGGAGCCCGAACGTGACGGACATCTCGTCGAACACGTGACTGCGGTCGTCGACGAGCAGGCACAACACCAGTGGTACCAGCAGAACCAGGAGGAAGATCAGCGCCCAGACGCTGCGCAGGAGAGAGCGACGCACCCGCGGAACCCTAGGCAGTCTTCCGGTCCGGCGATCGCAAGCTGAGAGAGGGCAGCGCACGCCCGGCGAACCACCAGCCCAAAGCCCCACGCCGGCGCGCAGCATTGCTCCGAATGGCGTAGTTGGTTCTCATGTTCGGCGTTACACGCTCGGCCAGATGGACGTGATCAGGTGCCGATGACGTATCCGACGCCGCGGACGGTGCGAACGTGTTCAGCGCCGAGCTTGCGACGCAGGTACCCCACGTACACCTCAACGATGTTGGAGCTCACCGGTTTGGACCACACCTCCGAGTTGATCCGCTCCTTGGGCACCGGCCTGCCTGCGTGCTCGAGCAAGACCCTCAGCACGGCGAACTCGGTCGGTGTCAGCTCGACCGCCCTGCCGTTCGCGGTGGCCTCGCCGGTCAACACGTTCAAAGTCACCCCACCTTCGTGCAGCACCGGGAACTGGGCATCGTGATCACGCCTGGCCCTCAGCTTGATGCGGTCCACCAGTTCGTCGATTCGGAAGGGCGTGGTCAGGTAGTCGTCGGCGCCTCCGCGCAGCTTGCCGAGCATCCGGGCCCGACCCGCGCGGGAGGTCAGCACGATCACCGGCACTTCGGGCCGCGTGATCCGCAACAACATCAACGCCTCGTCGACGGCGCGTGGGGCTGCAGTCGCGCTGAGAACGACGACGGCCGGCCCGACCCTGGCGAGCGCCGCCGCGAGTTCGTGCACGTCCGTGGCGTGGACGGCCGTCAGCCCTCGGGCGCGCACCCCGGACAGGATCGCTCGGGTCGGCCGTGCGTCCCGTGCCACGACCACGACTGTCGGCGCTCCCGCCACCGGGTCGACCTGCGCGGCAGCCATCGCCCTGACTCCTCGACGCCTCCCAGCTCCACGAGGAGGACCGCGTACCCGACCACCGCCCCGCGAAACCGATCCGGCCGCTGCGCCACGTCCTGGCAGTGGTCTCACGCCGGTGGCGCGTGGCTCAGCAGGCCGGTGCGAGGGCCGGCGAGACGGTCGACGCCGCGAGCAGCGGGTGGCGAGTCACGGCCTTCAGAACTGCACTCCCCTGGTGAGCGCTCCGTCGACGAGCATGTTGGCACCCGTCATGAAGCTGGCCGCAGGACTCGCCACGAACACGGCGGCGCGCGCGATCTCCTCCGGTGCGGCCATCCGGCCTGTCGGGTTGAGCGCCAGTGCCTGCGCGAAGAGCTCCGGACTGTTCTGCTGGATGCTGTGCCAAACGCCGCCTTCGAAGAACGTGTTGCCCGGCGAGATGCTGTTGGCACGGATGCCCTTGGCCGCGAGCTGGTAGGCGAGACCCTGGGTGTAGTGGA
>DASYMV010000033.1:0-3281 GCA_036008865.1 Pseudonocardiaceae bacterium
GCGGTTGGGCGCGCTTCGTCAGGCGCTGGTCTGGGTGGCCGCGTGGTCCGCCAGGCGGTTCGCGATGTCCAGCACCTCGGGGAGGATCCGCGCGACGGCGTCCTTGGTGAGCCGGCCCTCCGGACCGGACACCGACACGGCCGCGAGCGTCGGCGCGCCGACCAGCGGCACGGCGACGCAGCGCACGCCGAGCTCCTGCTCGCTCTCGTCGAGCGCGTAGCCCTGCTCTGCGATCTGGTCGAGCGAGGCGAGCAGCTCCTCCGGATCAGTGATGGTGTTCGGCGTGTAGGCGGGAAGACCGGTCCGCTCCAGCAGCGCGCGCACCTCGTCGCGCGGCAGCTGCGACAGGATCGCCTTGCCCACTCCCGTGCCGTGCGGAAGCAGCCTTCGGCCCACCTCGGTGAACATCCGCATCGAGTGCTTCGACGGCACCTGTGACACGTAGACGACCTCGTCGCCGTCCAGCACGGCGAGGTTCGCGGTCTCCTTGACCTGATCGACCAACTGCGTGAGGTACGGCCGCGCCCACGTGCCGAACTGCCTGCTCGCACTCTCACCGAGCCGGATCAGCCGCGACCCCAGCGTGTAGCGGCGGTTGCTGTTCTGCCGCACGTACCCCGACGTGACAAGGGTGCGGATCAGCCGGTGGATCGTCGGCAGAGGGAGACCGGACGTCGTGGCCAGCTCGGACAGGCTCGCCTCGCCGCCCGCGTCCGCAAGGCGTTCCAGCAGGTCGAAGGCGCGCTGCAGGGACTGCACACCATTTGAGGACTCTCGCGCCACGAACCTCTCCTCTTAGCCGGTCGGGTGGATTCTAGACTTCGTTGCAGTTCCGCGATGCAAAAACTATAGTCCGCAAAGTAGAACTCAGCGCTACGGAGGAAGGTGGGTTTCCCATGTCCGACCCTGGTGTTCCCGGCGTTCGTGTACTCGGAGGAGACGTCGACCGGGGTGACCAGATCCTCACCGCGGACGCGCTGGCGTTCGTGGCCGCACTGCACCGAACGCACGCCGCCACGCGTGACGACCTCCTCGCGCGACGCGCGCGGCGCAGAGAAGAGGCAGCGGCCACGGGCACACTCGACTTCCTGCCGGAGAGCGCCGAGATCCGTCAGTCCGACTGGCAGGTCGCCCCCGCTCCGGGTGCTCTCACCGACCGGCGTGTGGAGATCACCGGCCCGACGGAGCGGAAGATGGCGATCAACGCGCTCAACTCCGGTGCCAAGGTCTGGCTCGCCGACCTCGAGGACGCGAACACCCCGCACTGGACGAACGTGGTCTCCGGTCAGGTCAACCTCTACGACGCGACGCGCGAGACGATCGAGCTCACCTCGCCGGAGGGCAAGCAGTACGCGCTCGACCCCGACGTGGACCGGCCCACCGTCGTGGTCCGTCCGCGCGGGTGGCACCTCGACGAGCGGCACATCGAGATCGACGGCAAGCCCGCCGTCGGCGCGCTCGTCGACTTCGGACTGCACTTCTTCCACAACGCGCAGGAGCTGCTGTCGCGAGGCAGGGGCCCGTACTACTACCTGCCGAAGATGGAGAGCCACCTCGAGGCACGGCTGTGGAACGACGTCTTCACGATGGCCGAGTCCGAGCTCGGCATCCCCAACGGCACCATCCGCGCGACGGTGCTGATCGAGACGATCCCCGCCGCGTTCGAGATGGAGGAGATCCTCTACGAGCTGCGTGAGCACGCCTCCGGGCTCAACGCGGGTCGTTGGGACTACCTGTTCAGCCTCATCAAGTACTTCCGCGACGCGGGCCAGGACTTCGTCCTGCCGGATCGGAACGCCGTCACGATGACCGCGCCGTTCATGCGCGCCTACACCGAACTCCTCGTGCGCACCTGCCACAAGCGGGGCGCGTTCGCGATGGGTGGCATGGCCGCGTTCATCCCGAACCGCCGCGACCCGGAGGTCACCCGGCAGGCTCTCGCCAAGGTCCGCGACGACAAGCGCCGCGAGGCGGGTGACGGCTTCGACGGCTCCTGGGTGGCCCACCCGGACCTCGTCCCGGTCTGCCGGGAGATCTTCGACGACGCGCTCGGCGACAAGCCCAACCAGCTCGACCGGCTCCGCGAGGACGTCTCCGTCACCGCTGATCAGCTGCTCGACATCAAGTCGACCGATGCCAGGGCGACGCGAGCGGGGCTGGAGTCCGCGGTCGACGTCGGTGTCCGCTACCTCGCGGCCTGGCTCGGTGGCAACGGCGCGGCCGCCATCCACAACCTGATGGAGGACGCTGCGACGGCCGAGATCTCCCGTTCGCAGATCTGGCAGTGGGTGCACAACAACGTTGTGCTCGACGACGGCGAGACGGTGACCGCCGACCTCGTGCGTTCGGTGCTCGCCGACGTCCGCAAGGAGCTCACCGGTGAGCACGTCGACCTGGCCGTGGAGCTCTTCGAGCAGGTCGCACTGGCCGACGACTACGTCGACTTCCTGACGCTGCCCGCGTACGAGCGAATCGGCTGACACGCCGAGAACGCCGTCGCTGTCCGGGGTGGTCCGGGCAGCGACGGCCCGTTCGTCCGAGCTGGAGGTGGCCAAGGCGGCGCGGTGCCCGGTGATCCAGGCGGTCGCCAACCGTGCACACCTGCTCCGTGCCGGCGAACCGGGTGACCGCGGACCTCGTGCGCAAGCGCTTGGGGTCGGTGTTCGCGCACGTCGCGATGGTCACGTGGCCAGCGCGGAATCAGAACGCGGGAAGCGTGTGCCAGGCCAGACCGGCGTCCTCGGCGTCGTCGCGCAGCACGGAGCCCTCGATCAGCCCGTACGGCCGGTCGGCCGCGTAGTAGACCTCGTTGTCGTTCTCGAGGCCGAACGGGCTGAGGTCGACGAGGAAGTGGTGCTTGTTCGGCATGGACAGTCGTACCTCGGCGACCTCGGGCCGCTCCTGGAGCACCGCTTCGGCCATCGCGTAGAGCGTCTGCTGCAGCGACAGGCTGTGCTTGGTGGCGAAGGTCTGCGTCAGCAGGCGCCGGATCTCGGTGAAGCTCTTGCCCCAGTCCACGCCGGCGTCGACCGCGGCCCCCCGGTAGCGCCACCGCGCGGTGACGGAGGTCGCCAGGACGCGGTCGTCGGTCTCCTTCAGGGTCGTGTACGGGTCCTTCGGATAGCCGTGGAATTCCGAGCCGGTCGACTTCAGCACCACCAGGTCCCGCAGCCCGGAGACGACCCACGCGCGGTCCCCCTCCACCGTCACGGCGGTGGTGCGCTTCTCGTCGCTGCTCTTGGCGAACGAGTGGTCGTGGGGCACGCCGTCGACCGGGATCC
>DASYMV010000034.1:0-4215 GCA_036008865.1 Pseudonocardiaceae bacterium
TCGCGGTGCTGACGAAGAAGTTCACGACGTCCGCCTCGCCCGACCACCGCGCGAGGACCCGCCCCGAACCGCAGTCGGGGCTCCTGGCCTGGGAATTCGATCAGCGCACGGAGAACAGCCCCCGGGAGGGGCGCACAGTCCGCACGGCGCTGGTCCGCACGTGATCATCATCCCACTTCGCGCTGGATTCGCGGGACCGAATTTGCGGCGCTTAAGGTCGTGAGGTGGCAGTGGACATCTCCATCACCCCGTCTGAGCCCCAGCCGAGCCAGGCAGCGATGCGTCGAGCATTGCGTCGGGCGTCCGACGGCGTGGCGCTGGACGTGACCGAAGCGGCGGTTCTCCTGCACGCTCGCGGCGAGGACCTCGACACGCTCTTCGAGGCCGCCGCCAGGGTGCGCGACGCCCACCTGCTCTCGGAGGGCAGGGCGGGCATCGTCACCTACAGCCGCAAGGTGTTCATCCCGCTCACCCGGCTCTGCCGCGACCGGTGCCACTACTGCACGTTCGTCACCGTGCCGGGCAAGCTGCCTGCCGCGTACCTCGAACGCGACGAGGTGCTCCAGATCGCACGCCAGGGCGCGGCAGCGGGCTGCAAGGAGGCGCTTTTCACCCTGGGCGACCGCCCGGAGGAGCGCTGGCCCGAAGCGAGGCAGTGGCTGGAGGCCCGCGGTTACGCGTCCACCCTCGACTACGTGCGCGCGTGCGCGATCGCGGTCCTCGAGGAAACCGGTCTGCTGCCCCACCTCAACCCCGGCGTGATGAGCTGGGAGGAACTGCAGCGACTGCGTCCGGTCGCACCGAGCATGGGGATGATGCTCGAGACCACCGCCGAGCGGCTGTGGAGCCAGAAGGGCGGCCCGCACTTCGGCAGCCCCGACAAGGAGCCCGCGGTGCGACTGCGCGTGCTCACCGACGCGGGCCGCGTGAACGTCCCGTTCACCACCGGCATCCTGATCGGCATCGGCGAGACGTGCACCGAGCGCGCGGAGTCGCTGTTCGCCATCAGGCACAGCGCGCGCCAGTACGGCCACATCCAGGAAGTCATCGTCCAGAACTTTCGCGCCAAGCCGGACACCGCGATGCGGGGCATGCCCGACGCGGACGTGCACGAGCTCGCGGCCACCGTTGCCGTCGCGCGCCTGCTCCTCGGACCTGGCGTGAGCGTCCAGGCGCCGCCCAACCTCATCGGCGACGAGCACGCCCTCCTGCTCCGTGCGGGCATCGACGACTGGGGTGGCGTCTCCCCGATCACGCCCGACCACGTGAACCCCGAGCGGCCGTGGCCGCAGATCGACGAGCTCGCCGAGCGCACCGCAGGAGCGGGCTTCGAGCTGCGCGAGCGGCTGACCGTCTACCCGCGCTACGTGCGTGCCGCGGCGGGCCAGTGGATCGACGCCCGGCTGACCTCGCACGTCGCGGCGCTGGCCGCTCCGGACGGGCTGGCCGACGTCGACGCTGTTGTGACCGGCCGCGAGTGGCAGGAGCCGGACGGTGGTCTGGACACCACGGGTCGTGCCGACCTGAACACGTCCATCGACACCGAGGGACGCACGAGCGACCGCCGCGGTGACTTCGACTCCGTGTACGGCGATTGGGACGAGCTGCGCACGTCACTGCCGAGTGTCGCCGGTGGCGAGCATCTGCCCGAAGACCTCGCGCGCGGCCTGAAGATCGCGGCGGACAACCCGGCCGCGCTGCTCGACGACACCGACGCGGCTCTCGCCCTGCTCACCGCCGACGGTGAGGCGCTGGAGACGATGACCAGGCTCGCCGACGAGCTGCGGGCCCAGGTCGTCGGCGACGACGTCACCTACGTGGTGAACCGGAACATCAACTTCTCCAACGTCTGCTACGTCGGCTGCCGCTTCTGCGCGTTCGCGCAGCGGGAGCGGGATGCCGATGCCTACCGGCTGTCCGTGGACGAGGTCGCCGACCGTGCGGAGGAGGCCTGGCAGGCGGGGGCGACCGAGGTCTGCATGCAGGGCGGCATCGACCCGAAGCTGCCGGTCACCTACTACGCCGACATCGTCCGCGGCATCAAGAAGCGGCTGCCGGACATGCACGTGCACGCGTTCAGCCCCATGGAGATCGTCAGTGCGGCCGCCAAGGCGGGCGTGAGCGTCCACGAGTGGCTGAGCGAACTCAAGGACGCGGGTCTCGACACGATCCCCGGCACGGCTGCCGAGATCCTCGACGACGACGTGCGATGGGTGCTGACCAAGGGCAAGTTGCCCGCCGCGACCTGGATCGAGGTCGTCAGCACCGCGCACCGCCTCGGCATCCGCTCGTCCTCGACGATGATGTACGGCCACGTCGACCACCCCGGCCACTGGCTCGGCCACTTCCGCACCCTGGCGAGGCTCCAGGACGACACGGGCGGCCTCACCGAGTTCGTCGGCCTGCCGTTCGTCCACCGCAACGCGCCCATCTACCTGGCCGGTGTCGCACGTCCGGGCCCGTCGCGCCGGGACAATCGCGCGGTGCACGCGTTCGCGCGGCTGGCGCTGCACGGCCGGATCGACAACGTCCAGTGCTCCTGGGTGAAGCTCGGTGACGAGGGCACGGCAGAGGTGCTGCGCGGCGGCGCGAACGACCTGGGCGGAACGCTCATGGAGGAGACCATCAGCCGCATGGCGGGCTCGGAGCACGGTTCCTCGCGGACCGTGCGGCAACTCGAGGCGACCGCCGCGTTGGCCGGCCGCCCCGCGAGGCAGCGGACTACGACGTACGGACGAGTCGACGCGGTGAGGTAGGGGGCCGGAGACGGCTCGGGATCGGACGCCACTAGTCTGCGGCGAGCGTGTTTCCCTGAAGCGAGAACGGCAGTGGACCAGTCTCGACAGTTTCGCTGCCGTCGGTCAACAGCGCTCACCTGAAGCGGTGACGCCTGTGTTGCGAGGAGGCTCGACAGTGCGCAGTCCCGTGGCGCGTCGCGGTGCGGCCTTGAGTCTGGTCGTCGGCACGATCTGTGCCCTGGTGCTCATGGGCGCACAGGTCGCGATGGCGGCCACCGGAGTGGTCGAGAGCCGGGTCTCCGGATCGCCCTCCGGCTTGGTCGGACTGACCGCCGTCGTGCTCGGCGCAGTCGGCCTGATCTTCGGGCTGATCCGCCGCCGCAAGACCACCGTGATCCATGAGGCGAACCAGCGGATCCAGCTGCCCGCCGAGGAAGCGCCGGTCACCACCCAGGCCTGAGCGACCTCGCCGCACCTGGGAGAATGGTCCCGTGTCGACCGAGAACGCAGAGCCCACCAGTCGTCCCCGAGTGCTGTCCGGCATCCAGCCCACCGCCGGTTCGTTCCACCTCGGCAACTACCTGGGCGCGTTGCGGCAATGGGTGGCGTTGCAGGAGACCCACGACGCGTTCTACTGCGTGGTCGACCTCCACGCGATCACCGTCGAGCAGGACCCGAAGGTGCTGCGCGAGAACACCAGGGTCTCGGCCGCGCAGTTGCTGGCTCTCGGCATCGACCCGGACCGCTCGGCGCTCTTCGTGCAGAGTCATGTGCCCGAGCACGCCCAGCTCGGCTGGTTGATGCAGTGCATCACCGGTTTCGGCGAGGCCAGCCGCATGACCCAGTTCAAGGACAAGTCGTCGCGCCAAGCCGCCGACCACGTCAGCGTCGGGCTGTTCACCTACCCGATCCTGCAGGCCGCGGACATCCTGCTCTACCAGGCGCATCACGTGCCGGTCGGTGAGGACCAGCGCCAGCACCTGGAGCTGACCCGTGACCTCGCGCAGCGGTTCAACACCCGCTACGGCAAGACGTTCCGCCTGCCCGAGCCCTACATCGTCAAGGACACCGCCAAGATCTTCGACCTGCAGGACCCGACGGCGAAGATGAGCAAGTCGGTTCCCGCTGGTGTCGTGGAACTCCTCGAGGACCCGAAGCGGGGCGCCAAGAAGATCCGCTCGGCGGTGACGGACACCGGACGCGAGATCGTGTTCGACGTGGAGAACAAGCCGGGCGTCAGCAATCTGCTGACCATCTACTCGGCGTTGTCCGGGCGCGCCGTCGCCGACCTCGAGCGCGACTACGAGGGCAAGGGGTACGGGGACCTCAAGAAGGACCTGGGCGAGGTCTTCACCGAGTGGGTCACGCCGGTGCAGGAACGCGTGAAGACGTACCTCGACGACGTGGCGTCGCTGGACAAGATTCTGGCCGCCGGCGCCGAACGCGCCCGTGAGGTCGCTTCTGGCACGTTGCGCCG
>DASYMV010000035.1:0-8571 GCA_036008865.1 Pseudonocardiaceae bacterium
CATCGACGGGTCGTCGCCCTCGTTGTGGCCGCGGCGGCGGTAGCAGATCATGTCGATCACGACGTCCTTGTTGAACGCCTGGCGGTAGTCGACGGCCAGCTTGGCGACCCAGTGGGCGGCCTCGGGGTCGTCGCCGTTCACGTGGAACACCGGGGCGCCGATCATCTTCGCCACATCCGTCGCGTACTGCGACGAGCGCGAGTTCTCCGGGGCGGTGGTGAAGCCGACCTGGTTGTTGATGATCAGGTGCACGGTGCCGCCGGTGCGGTAGCCGCGCAGCAGCGCGAGGTTCAGCGTCTCGGCCACCACACCCTGCCCCGCGAAGGCGGCGTCGCCGTGCAGCAGCACCGGCAGCACGGTGAACCCCTCGCCGCCCTTGTCGAGGATGTCCTGCTTGGCGCGGACGATGCCCTCGAGCACCGGGTCGACGGTCTCCAGGTGCGAGGGGTTGGAGGCCAGCGACACCTTCGTCTCGCCGTCACCGAACATCCGGAAGTACTTGCCCTCGGCACCGAGGTGGTACTTCACGTCGCCGGAACCGTGCGCCTGGCCGGGGTCGAGATTGCCCTCGAACTCCTGGAAGATCTGCGAGATCGGCTTGCCGACGATGTTGGCCAGCACGTTGAGGCGGCCGCGGTGCGGCATGCCGATGACGACCTCGTCGAGCTCGTGCTCGGCGGCCTTGTCCAGCACGGTGTCCAGCAGCGGGATCACCGTCTCGCCGCCCTCGAGCGAGAACCGCTTCTGGCCGACGTACTTGGTCTGCAGGAAGGTCTCGAAGGCCTCGGCCGCGTTGAGCTTGGAGAGGATGTACTTCTGCACGCTGGCCGGCGGCTTCTCGTGCGGGACCTCGACGCGCTCCTGTATCCAGAGGCGCTCCTCCGGCTCGAGGATGTGCATGTACTCGACGCCGACGGTGCGGCAGTAGGAGTTGCGCAGCACCCCGAGGATGTCGCGCAGCTTCATCTTCTCCTGGCCCGCGAAGCCGCCGACCGGGAACTCGCGGTCGAGGTCCCAGAGGGTCAGGCCGTGCGAGAGGACGTCGAGGTCCTCGTGGCGGCGCTGGCGGTAGTTCAGCGGGTCGGTGTCGGCCATCAGGTGGCCGCGCGTGCGGTAGGCGTCGATCAGCTCGATGACGCGGGCGGTCTTGTCGACCGAGCCCTCGGGGATGTCGGCGACCCAGCGGATCGGCTCGTAGGGCAGCCGCAGCGACGTGAAGATGTCGTCGTAGAAGCCGTCCTCGCCCAGCATCAGCTGGTGGATGCGCCTGAGGAACTCGCCGGACTCCGCGCCCTGGATGATGCGGTGGTCATAGGTGGAGGTCAGCGTGATGATCTTGCTGACGCCCATGTCGATCAGCGCCTGCTCGCTGGTGCCCTGGAAGTGCGCCGGGTACTCCATGGCGCCGACGCCGACGATCGTGCCCTGGCCCGCGGTCAGGCGCGGCACCGAGTGGTTCGTGCCGATCGTGCCGGGGTTGGTCAGCGAAATCGTGGTACCGGAGAAGTCGTCCGCGGTGAGCGAGCCACCGCGAGCCTTGCGGATCAGGTCCTCGTAGGCCTGCCAGAACTGCGTGAACGTCATGTTCTCGCAGCCCTTGATGGAGGCGACCACCAGCGAGCGGGAGCCGTCCTTGCCCGGCAGGTCGATCGCGAGGCCGAGGTTCACGTGCTCAGGGGTGACCACGTACGGCTTGTTCTCGACGGAGGCGTAGTGCCGGTTCATGTTCGGGTACGCCTGCAACGCCCGGACCACCGCGTAGCCGATGAGGTGGGTGAAGGAGACCTTCCCGCCTCTTGTGCGCTTGAGGTGGTTGTTGATCACAATCCGGTTGTCGGCGAGGAGCTTCGCCGGGACCGCGCGCACGCTCGTCGCGGTGGGGACGGTGAGCGACTGCTCCATGTTCTTGGCGATCGCCGCGGGCGCACCGCGCAACTGCTTGCGCTCCTCGCCGGCGGGCGCACTCTTCTCGGCGGGCTTCACCGGGGCTGCCTTCGCGGCCTCCTGCGGCGCGGGCTTGCCCGTGCTGGGGAGCGAGGTCTTCGCCGCGGCTGGCGCGGACTTCGGTGCGGGCGTGCCGGTGGCCGTGGGCGCGGCCGGCTTGGTGGCCGTGGCCGCCGTCCTGCCGTTGTCAGTGCCCGTGCTCGGCGTCGAACCGGCGCTCGGGGTCGCGGCAGAGGCTGCCGCACCGCCGTTGCCGGACGACCGCTGCGTCGGCTTGTAGTCGGCGAAGAAGTCGTGCCACGCCGGGTCTACGGAAGACGGGTCGGCGAGGAACTGCTCGTACATCTCCTCGACCAACCATTCGTTGGGGCCGAACTGTGACGCAGGGCTACTGCTGGACACGGCTGCCGCTCGCCTCTATCCATCTCGCTCTTGGTGATGACTTGACTTGACTCGGTGTCAGGCTAGCCCCCCGGAAGCCGCACTTCACACGGAGGAGGGTACGGGCAAAGAGGGGTCGATCACAGGATCGATCACGACCTGCCCGGTGTCACGGGCAGTTGAGCAAGCCTTGAGGTCGGCCCTCAGGCAGCCTGGCCCTCCAGGGACCCGTACTTCCACAAAGTTGCATACGCACCCGCTGACTCGAGTAGTTCAACGTGCGTGCCCTCCTCAATAATCCTGCCGCCGTCGAGCACCACGATCCGGTCCGCGCGCGCCGCGGTCGCGAGCCGGTGCGCGACCACGAACGTCGTCCGCTCACCCGCCAGGTGGTCACTCGCGGCGAGCACCGCGGCCTCGGTGGCCGGGTCCAGCGCAGCGGTCGCCTCATCCAGCAGCAGCAGGTCGGGGTCGACCAGTTCCGCCCTGGCCAGCGCGACCAGCTGCCGCTGGCCCGCGGAGAGCCCCTGCCCGCGCTCGCCGACCTGCTGGTGGAACGCCGAGGGCAGCGAGCTCACCACTGGCACCGCCCCCACGGCGCGCACCGCTCGCTCGATGTCGGCGCGGCTGGCCTCCGGGCGCCCGTAGGCCACGTTCTCCGCCAGGTCACCACCGAACAGGTGAGCCTCCTGGGGCACGACGCCGAGCCGTTGCCGGTACTGCGACAGGTCGTAGTGGCGCACGTCCACACCGTCCACGAGCACCTGGCCCTCGGTGACGTCGTAGAACCGCGCGATCAGCTTGACCAGCGTCGACTTGCCTGCGCCGGTGGCTCCGACGAGGGCCACGGTCTCGCCCGGCGAGACGCGCAGCGACACCCGGTCGAGCGCGGGCTCGCCGGTGCCGGGGTAACGAAAGGTGACGTCGCGCAGTTCGACCTCGCCGCGCAGTCGTCCCCGCACCGGCACTGGATCCGCCGCGGGTTCCACCGTGCTCGGCGTGCGCAGGAGCTCGCCGATGCGCCGGAGGCCCACCCTGGCCTGCTGGTAGCCGTCGAACACGCCGGAGAGCTGCTGCACCGGGGCGAAGAACAGGCCCAGGTAGAGCAGGAAGGCCAGCAGCACGCCTGGTGTGAGGTCGCCGGCGGCCACCCGGCTCGCGCCGACCGCGAGGACGGCGGCCTGCGCGACGCCGGACAGCAGCGACACGAACGGGAAGTACGTCGCGATGTAGCGCTGCGCCCGCATCCGCGACCGGCGGTAGGCGTCGCTGCGCTCGGCGAACAGCTGCGCGGAGCGCCCCTCCCTGGTGAAGGCCTGTGAGACGCGCAGGCCGGACACGTTCTCCTGCAGGTCGGCGTTCACCGCGCTCACCCGCTCTCGCGCCTCGGCGTAAGCGGCCGACGACAGCCGCTGGAAGATCACCGTCGCGATCGCCACCACCGGCAGCACCACCAGGGCGACCAGCGCGAGCGAAGCGTCGGTGACCACCAGCGCGATGGCGATGCCGAACACCGTCAGCACGCTCACCACCGCGGTCGTCAGCCCGGTCTGGAGGAACGTCGACAGGGCGTCGACGTCCGTGGTCATTCGGGTCATGATCCGGCCGGCCATCTCGCGCTCGTAGTAGTCGAGACCCAGCCGCTGCAGGTGCGCATAGCTGCGGACGCGCAGCAGGTACAGCAGTCGCTCACCGATCCGCGAGGTCAGCACGGTGTTCGTCGCCGATACCACCCACCCCGTGCTCACCAGCGCGGCGCCGAGCGCGGCCACCCACCACAACGCGGTCGTGGTACCACCGACCACGCCGCGGTCCACGCCGATTCGGACGAGTGCGGGAAGCCCCATCGTCGTCGCGGAGTCCAGTACGACGAGAAGACCGACCACCAGCAGGGCCCACCGCACCGGGCGCAGCAGTCCGCGCAACCGGAAACCGGGATCAGGTGCGCTCGGGTCCTCGCCCGGCAGCGACGGTCGCTCGGTGGCCTCGGGCAGCGCGCGGACCTGTTCCAACAGCTCCGGTGTCGCCGGGAGGCCTCCCACCAGCGCCGAGCCCCCACCGCCCATCCGGGTCGCTCGGGGAGCACGGGCCGGGACAGCCGTCCGGCCCGCTGCGCGTTCCAGCAGTTCCTGATCAGGGTCCAGGTCGGGCCACAACTCCGGGGTGGTGCCGTCGGCGCCCGGCTCCAGCCGAGCGCTCGTCCGCACCTCGAGGTTCTCGATCGCCTCGCCCGGTCCCGCCAGCAGATCGCGGTAGAGCGCGCACCGCTCGTTCAGTTCCGCGTGCGTGCCCACGTCGACCACACGGCCGCGGTCGAGCACCGCGATCCGGTCGGCCAGCGCGAGTGACGACCGCCGATGCGCGATCAGCAGCGTGGTGCGCTCCGCGGTCACCTCCGCGAGCGTCCGGTGGATCGCCGCCTCGGTCGCGGTGTCCACGGCCGAGGTGGCGTCGTCCAGGACCAGCACGCGCGGGTCCGACAGCAGCGCGCGAGCCAGCGCGACGCGTTGCCGCTGACCACCGGACAGGGTGAGGCCGCGCTCGCCGACGACCGTGTCGTACCCCTCGGGCAGTGCCGCGATGAACCCGTGCGCCTCTGCGGCGCGCGCGGCTGCCTGCACGTCCTCGTCGGTCGCGTCGGGGCGACCGTAGGCGATGTTCGCCCGCACGGAGTCGGAGAACAGGAACGCCTCCTCGAAGACGACTCCGACGGTGCTGCGCAGCGACGACAGTCGCAGGTCGCGCACGTCCCGGCCACCGACCCGGACGGCGCCCGAGTGCACGTCGTAGAACCGGGGGAGCAGGAGCGACACCGTCGACTTGCCCGATCCGGCCGTACCGACCAGGGCGAGCGTCTCGCCGGGACGCACGCGCAGCGACACGTCGCGCAGCACGGGCTCGCTGCGGGTGTAGCCGAAGGTCACGCCGTTCAACTCGATCTCGACCGGCCCTTCCGGCACGTCGGCCGCGTCCGGCTTCTCGGTGACGTCCGGCTGCGAGTCGATCAGCTCGTAGACCCGCTCCACCCCGGCGCGGGCGAGCTGCGCGTTGATCATCAGGCTGGACAGCAGCCTGGCCGGACCGACCAGGTTCGCCACATAGCTCGCGAAGGCCAGGAACGTACCCAGGCTGACCTGGCCGTGCAGCGCCATCCAGCCGCCCAGGGCGAGCACGGCGACCTGACCGGCCGCCGGCAGCGCGGAGAGCGTCGCGGTCGGCCGCGCGGTCAGCTTCGCGGCCCGCATCCGCTCGGCGAAGAGCTTGCGAGCCCGACCTTCGAGCCTGCCGACCTCGCGTGCCTCCTGACCGAAGCCCTTGACGACGCGGACGCCGGTGACGGTCTCCTCCACGTGCTGAGCCAGATCCGCCGCGCTCTGCTGGGCCGACCACGTCGCCGGGAACAGCACCTTGCGGCTGCGGAAGGCGATCACGGCCACGGCCGGCACGACCACCAGCGCGATGATCGTGAGGAGCGGGGAGAGCCACAGCATCGCCGCGAGCGCCGCCACGGCGAACACCACGGTGCCCACGGCCAGCGGTGTCATCGACAGCAGGCTCTGCACCAGTTGCAGGTCGGTGATCGAGCGGGACACGACCTGGCCGGTCCGCAGGACGTCCTGCTTCGCCCCGTCGAGCCTCTGCACCGCGGCGAACACCCCGCGACGAAGGTCGTGCTGGACGTCGAGCGCGAGCCTGCCGCCGAGGTAGCGGCGCAGGAACGCGGTGCCGAAGGTGAGCAACTCCATCCCGACCAGCGCCGCGGTGAGCGCGCCGAGGCGCTGGGTGTTGCCCGCCACCGCGTCGTCCACGGCGAGCTTGACCAGCAGCGGACCGGCCGCCTGCAGGCCGACGCCCAGCACCGCGGCGGCCAGCGACAACATCACCAGCGCGCGGTGTCGCCAGCACGCCGCGGCGAGGCGCCGGATCCAGCCTGGTGTGTCGGTGTCCGAGGTACTCACCCGGCCAGGTTATGCGGAACCGCCGACTCGCCGTGGCGTCAGTGGATCAGGTGATGTCCTTGCGCTGGGTGATCGCCCAGCCGCCGAGGAAGAAGACCACGGTCCACACCAGGAAGATCAGGCCGCTGAGCCACCAGTCGGACGCGCCCAGCGCGCCGGCGATCGCCCGCAGGCCGTCCTCCAGGCTCTTGGGCACCGAACCGGCCGACTGCAGGAACAAGTTCGTGGCCACCGAACCGGTCAGGCCGTTCACCGAGCCGTTGGGCAGGAAGCCGATGACCTCCGGCAGGTTCTGCGATGCCAGCACGACCTGGAGGCCGTTCTCGATGATCAGCATGTAGAGCAGCAGCACGACGGTCGTGCCGACGACGCTGCCCATCAGCGCACCGACGCCGACGCCGAAGATCGTCATCAGGATCGAGGAGAGGACACCGACGCCCGCGAGGGCGAGCCACCCGGTGGCGTCCGGCAACTGGTTGCCGTCCGAGGTGATCGCGGTGCCGAGGCTGACCGCCAGCACGATGATCAGACCGTAGATGGCGCCCCACAGCACGTAGACGAGCATCTTCGCGGTCAGCGCGGACACCCGGTTCGGCGCGGTGAGGAACGTCGTGGTGATCGTCTTGCGGTTGATCTCGTTCGAGATCGCGAGGCCACCGAAGATCATCGGGAAGATCGTCGCGATGTTGATGCTGCGCGCGATGCCGAACAGGGACACCTTCCACTGCGACGGCTCGATGCCCAGCAATTGTGTCAACTGCTGGAAGTCGGCGCCGGTGACCGTGTCCATGATGCCCTTGCCGATGGCTCCGGTGCCCGCCGCCCAGCCGGCGGCGAGCAGCACCGTGGGAATCATCAGACCCCACCACAGGCCTGTCGTGGTGGTCTTGCGGAACTCCGCCTTCAGCAGGCCGCCCATCAGCCGTTACCCCCGAATCCGCCACCCTGGCCGGGCTGCTGGTAGCCCTGCGGTGGTTGCTGCGCCTGATAGGGGTCGTACCCCGGTGGCGGTTGTTGTTGCTGGTAGCCCTGCTGTTGGTAGCCCTGCTGTTGGTAGCCCTGCTGCTGATGACCGGGCTGCTGGTAGCCCTGTGGCGGCGCGTAATAACCGCTGCCCTGCGGGCCTTGGAACGCAGCGGCGGCGAAGGGGTTCGGGCCCGCCGCGGTGTACTGGCCGTTGGTCAGTTGGAAGAACAGCCGCTCCAGGTCGACCTGCTCCTCCTGGATGCCGTAGATCGACACACCTGCCTGCAGTGCGATGTCCGCGACCCGCTTGGCCTCCGCACCGGTGACCGCCAGCCTGCCGTCCGGAGTCTGCTCGATCGCCGTGACGCCCTGGGCCTGCAGTGCGGCCACGAGTGCGTTGCCGTCCGAGGGCTGCACGAGCACCCGGCTCTGCTGCGAGCGGCGCAGCTGTTCCAGCGGCCCGTAGTACATGGCCTGGCCGCGGCTGACGATCACCACCTGGTCGACGGTCTGCTCGACCTCGGCCAACAGGTGGCTGGAGATCAGCACCGTACGGCCGCCGCGGGCGAAGGACTGCAGGAACGTGCGCAGCCAGGCGATGCCCTCGGGGTCCAAGCCGTTGGACGGCTCGTCGAGCACCAGCACCTGCGGATCGCCCAGCAACGCCGTGGCCAGGGCCAAACGCTGCTTCATGCCGAGGGAGAAGCCGCCCGCCTTGCGATCGGCCGCCCCACCGAGGCCCACGAGCTGCAGCACCTGGTCCGCGCGCTGGTCCGGCACGCCGATCGCCGCCGCGTACACGCGCAGGTGGTTGCGCGCCGTCCGCTTGGGGTGGAAACCCTGTGCTTCCAGCACCGCGCCCACCACGCGAGCGGGGTTGCCGAGCTGGTTGAACGGCCGACCGTTGATCAGGCTGGTGCCCGCGGTCGGCGTGACGAGGCCCAGCAGCATGCGCAGGGTCGTCGTTTTCCCGGCCCCGTTCGGGCCGAGGAAGCCGGTCACCGTGCCGGGCTCCACCGTGAAACTCAGGTTCTGCACCGCAGTGACCTGACCGAACTGCTTGGTCAGGTTCTGCACCACGATGCGGCCAGTGCCGTCGTGCACGCGTCCCTCCCGATTGCGGGCGTGTACTCGTGGCGATCTTCGCGCGAGCTGAGTGGATGATCAGCCCGGTTCGCCGGATTCGAGACCGCCTCGTGACGTCATCCTGCCCTACCGCCCGCGGGAGGGTGCTCAGCCGGGCAACGCGTGCCTGGGTCGGGTGACGTCGGCGGCGCGGCGCTTGCGGCGCGGGACGCCTTCGCCGATGAGGTGCTGGTGC
>DASYMV010000036.1:0-10793 GCA_036008865.1 Pseudonocardiaceae bacterium
GGTCGGCCATCGGGCCGTCCTGTCCCCAACCGGTCATCCGTCCGTAGATGAGCCGGGGGTTGCGTGCGAGGCACTGCGCCGGTCCGATGCCCAGCCGCTCGGTGACGCCCGGCCGGAAACCCTCCACCAGCACGTCGGCCCGCTCGACGAGCCGGAGCACCAGTTCGGCCCCCTCGGGCCGCCGGATGTCCACGCCGACCGAACGCCTGCCGCGACCGAGGAAGTCGCCGGGCACGATCGACGCGCCCGCACCGATCCGGTCCACGCGGATCACGTCGGCGCCCAGGTCTGCCAGCACCATGCAGCCGAACGGCGCCGGCGCGAGCCCGGCGAGCTCCACGACCCGAAGCCCTGCCAGCGGTCCCTTGCCCATCAACCCTCCTCAACAGTCGTGAGTTGTTGGGAGCGCTGTGGGCCTCACAACCACTCACGACACCTGACGTGCGCGAACAGCGGCTACAACGAGCGCGCGATGATTTCCTTCATGATCTCGTTCGTACCACCGTAGATCTTCTGCACGCGCGCGTCCGCCCACGCTCGCGCGATCGGGTACTCGGTCATGTAGCCGTACCCGCCGAAGAGCTGCACGCACTCGTCGACCACCCGGCACAGCCGCTCGGTGGACCACCACTTCGCCATCGCGGCGGTCGGCACGTCGAGCTCGCCGGCCAGGTGCTGCTCGACGCAGTCGTCGACGAACGCGCGGGTCACCGCGGCCTCGGTCGCGCACTCCGCGAGCGTGAACTTCGTGTTCTGGAACTTGATCAGCTCACGACCGAACGCCGTGCGCTCCTTGACGTACTCCAGCGTCAGGTCGACGGCGGCCTCGATCCCGGCGACCGAGGCGACCGCGATGATCAGCCGCTCCTGCGGGAGCTGTTGCATGAGCTGGATGAAGCCCTGCCCCTCGGCGGGCCCGAGCAGGTTCGCGACCGGCACGCGGACGTCGTCGAAGAACAGCTCCGCGGTGTCCTGCCCCTTCAGGCCGACCTTGTCCAGCACCCGGCCGCGGCGGAACCCCGGCGCGTCCGCCGTCTCCACGACGATCAACGAGATGCCCGCCGCGCCTTCGGCCGGGTTGGTCTTCGCGACCACGATGACGAGATCGGTCTGGCTGCCGTTGGTGATGAACGTCTTGGAACCGTTGACCACGTAGTGGTCACCGTCGCGGATCGCCTTGGTCTTGACACCCTGCAGGTCGGATCCGGCACCGGGCTCGGACATCGCGATCGCGCCGACCATCCGGCCGCTCGCGAGCTGAGGCAGCCACCGCTGCTTCTGCTCCTCGCTGCCGTAGGCGAGCAGGTAGTGCGCCACGATGCCGCTGTGCACGCTGTTGCCCCATGAGCTGTCGCCGGCACGGGCCTGCTCCTCCAGCAGCACGGCCTCGTGCGCGAACGTGCCGCCACCGCCGCCGTACTCCTCCGGGATGCTGAGGCACAGCAGACCGACCTCGCCCGCCTTGTTCCAGAACTCGCGGTCGACGTGCTTCTGCGCCGCCCATCGCTCCTGGTTGGGCGTGGCCTCCTTCTCCAGGAACGTGCGTGCGAGCTGCCGGAGCAGGTCGAGGTCCTCGGTCATCCAAGGTGAGCGGCGACGTGGCATGCCCAAGACGAAACCACCGCCGCAGGCCTCGTGCCATGACCAACGCGCTGACGATCGGGCGGTGAAACTGAGCGGAACGGTCAGGCGCATCGGTGGCGACGCGTGGTGCGGACTGAGCTAATCGGTCACTCCAAGAGACCGCAGCGGTCATGGGCTTCGTCCGCGATGCTGCCTACCGTGGTGCCATGAGCGAAGCCTTGATCTTCGATGCGGTGCGCACACCGCGGGGCAAGGGGAAGCGCGGTTCGCTGCACAGCGTCAAGCCCGTGACCCTGGCCGCAGGCGTGTTGCGTGCCCTTTCCGAGCGCAATGAACTGGACACCTCCGCGGTGGACGACGTCGTCTTCGGCGTCGTCTCGCCGGTCGGCGAGCAGGGCGCCGACATCGCCCGCACCGCGGTCCTGGTGGCGGACTGGGACCTGCGGCCGGCCGGTGTGCAACTGAACCGCTTCTGCGCGTCCGGGCTCGAGTCGGTCAACCTGGCCGCGGCGAAGGTCGCGTCCGGGTTCGAGGACCTCGTGGTGGCCGGTGGCGTCGAGGCCATGTCGCGAGTGCCGATGGCCTCGGACGGTGGGGCGTGGATGGCCGACCCCGAGACCAACATCAAGACGAACTTCGTGCCGCAGGGTGTGAGCGCCGACCTGATCGCCACGCTCGAGGGCTTCAGCCGCGAGGACGTGGACGCGTGGGCCCTCCGGTCCCACCAGAAGGCCACGCTGGCGCGGGACAAGGGCTACTTCGAGCGTTCCGTGGTGCCGGTGGTCGACCAGAACGGCACCGTGCTGCTCGACCACGACGAGGCCATCCGGCCGGAGACGACCCTGGAAGGACTCGGCGGGCTCAAGCCCAGCTTCCAGTTCCACGGCGACCTCGGCTACGACGCCGTCGCCATCGACCGCTACCCCGCCGTCGAACGCATCCACCACGTCCACACGCCGGGCAACTCGTCGCAGATCGTGGACGGCGCGGCCGCCATGCTGATCGGCAACGCCCGCGCGGGACGCGACCTCGGACTCACCCCGCGTGCCCGCATCCTGGCCACCGCGGTGGTCGGCAGCGAGCCGACGATCATGCTGACCGGGCCCGCGCCCGCCACGCGCAAGGCGTTGGACCGCGCCGGTCTCACGGTCGAGGACATCGACCTGTTCGAGATCAACGAGGCGTTCTCCTCGGTGGTGCTGAAGTTCCAGCGCGAACTCGACCTGCCGGACGAGAAGATCAACGTCAACGGTGGCGCGATCGCGATGGGACACCCGCTGGGCGCGACGGGCTGCATGATCCTCGGCACCCTGCTCGACGAGCTGGAGCGCCAGGACCTGCGCCGCGGCCTCGCCACGCTGTGCGTCGGCGGCGGCATGGGCATCGCGACGATCATCGAGAGGATCTGACATGGCGATCTCCTACGACCGGGACGCCGAGGGCATCGTCACCCTGACCATGGACGCCTCCGGCTCCGCCAACGTCATGGACGACGAGTACCGCGAGGCCATGGGCGCCGCCGTGGCGCGGCTGGAGGCCGAGCGCGACGCGATCAGCGGCGTCATCGTCACCTCCGCGAAGAAGACCTTCTTCGCGGGCGGTGACCTCAAGATGCTGATCCAGATCACGCCCGAGAACGCCACCGAGGCACTCGAGTTCGTCGAGGACGTCAAGGGTCAGCTGCGCCGCCTGGAGCTGCTCGGCAAGCCCGTGGTGGCTGCCATCAACGGCGCCGCGCTGGGTGGTGGCCTGGAGATCGCGCTGGCCTGCCATCACCGCGTCGTGCTCGACGACGACCGCATCAAGCTCGGGCTCCCTGAGGCCACGCTCGGTCTGCTGCCCGGTGGTGGCGGCGTGACGCGGATGGTGCGCCTGCTCGGTGTGCAGCCTGCGCTGCCGCTGCTCATGGAGGGCAAGCAGTTGCGGCCCACCAGGGCGCTGGAAGCGCGGATCGTCGACGAGCTGGCCACCGACGCCGACGACCTGCTGGCGAAGGCGCGCGCGTGGATCAAGGCCAATCCGGAACCGAAGCAGCCGTGGGACCTTCCCGGCTACACCGTTCCCGACCTCCGGTTCGGTGACCCGAACACCTACCAGCTGCTCGCCGCCGCGCCCGCGGTGCTGCGCAAGAAGACCCACGGCGTCTACCCCGCGCCCGAGAAGATCCTGGCCGCCGCCGTCGAGGGCGCGTACGTCGACTTCGACACGGCGCTGAAGGTCGAGGCGCGCTACTTCGTGGAGCTGGCGTCCGGCCAGGTCGCGAAGAACATGATCAATACGTTCTGGTTCCAGCTCAACGAGATCAACGCCGGTGGGTCTCGCCCGGAGGCCCCCAAGCACGTCACGCGCAAGGTCGGGGTGCTCGGCGCGGGCATGATGGGTGCGGGTATCGCGCAGGTCAGCGCGAAGGCGGGCATCGAGGTCGTGCTCAAGGACGTGACGGTCGAAGCCGCCGAGAAGGGCGCGGCCGGCACCGAGGGCATCACCCCCTCGGCGTCGGACTCCGACCTGGCCGGGTGCGATCTGATCATCGAGGCGGTGTTCGAGAACCGCGACCTCAAGGGCCAGGTGCTGCCCGCCGCCGAGGCGCAGGCGCTGCCGGACGCGGTCATCGCGTCCAACACCTCGACACTGCCGATCACGGGCCTGGCGACCGCGGTGCCCGATCCCGAGCGGTTCATCGGACTGCACTTCTTCTCACCGGTGCAGAAGATGCGGCTGGTCGAGATCATCCGCGGTGAGAAGACCTCGGACGAGACGCTCGCCAAGGCGTTCGACTACGTGAGGCAGATCGGCAAGACGCCGATCGTCGTCAACGACAGCCGCGGCTTCTACACGTCCCGGACGTTCAGCACGTACGTCACCGAGGCCGTCACGATGCTCGCCGAGGGCGTGCACCCCGCGTTGATCGAGAACGTCGCGCGCAAGGCGGGGATGGCGGTCGGTCCACTGGCGGTGTCCGACGAGGTGACTCTCACACTCCAGTTGAAGATCCGCGACCAGACGGTGAAGGACCTCGCGGACGATCCCGCGGCCGCGGCGCTCAGCGGTTCTCCGGCCTTCACGGTGCTGGAGGAGATGGTCGCGCTCGGCCGCACCGGCAAGTCCGGTGGTGCGGGCTTCTACGAGTACCCGGCCGGAAAGGACGGCACAGCCGGCAAGAAGTTCCTGTGGCCGGAACTGGCGCAGCGCTACGCCAAGGACGACGCCGGGGTGTGCGAGCAGGACGTGCGGGACCGCCTGCTGTTCATCCAGTCGCTGGAGACGCTGCGCTGCCTCGACGAGAACGTGCTGACCTCGGTGGGGGACGCGAACATCGGCAGCATCTTCGGCTTCGGCTTCGCGCCGTGGACCGGCGGCACCGTGCAGTTCATCAACTCCTACGGCCTCAGCGGGTTCGTGGAGCGCGCGGACTACCTCGCCGACACCTACGGCGAGCGGTTCCGTCCGCCGGCGTCGCTGCGCGAGCGCGCCGCGCACGGCGAGCAGTACTGAGCTAGGACTGGGCGGCCCCGGTGCGATACGCACCGGGGCTGCTTCCCGTCCAGCGCTTGAACGCACGGTGGAAGGCGCTGGCTTCGGAGAAACCCAGGCGGCGCGCCA
This sequence comes from Pseudonocardiaceae bacterium, assembly GCA_036008865.1. GTDB lineage: Bacteria > Actinomycetota > Actinomycetes > Mycobacteriales > Pseudonocardiaceae > DASYMV01. Next base: position 5,188 of record DASYMV010000036.1, read on the forward strand.
GTTCCTCGACCGACTCCCCACCCCGCACCAGGCTCGCCACGGCCTGGTCGCGCAGGAGTTGCTCGCGGACCTCGCGGAACGAGGTTCCCTCGGCTGCGAGCTTGCGTCGCAGGGTCGGCCCGCTGACGCCCAAGCGCGCCGCCACGTCCTCCAGTGCCGGGAGCCCCCCGCCCAGACCCTCACCCAGGATTCGGCGCACCTGGCTCGCGGCGTCGGCACCGTAGTCCCTGCGGGACAACAGTTCTGCCGGTGAGTGGCGGAGGTACCGCCGCAGTGCCGCCTCGTCCTGCACCACCGGCATGCGCAGAAACCTCGCGTCGAAGTGCAGTGCGGTGACGTCTGCGCCGAAGCGCAACGGACAGCCGAAGATCAGGTGGTACTCCGCACCGTGCGACGGTTCCGGGTAGACGAAGTCGACGCGGCGCAACGGGATCCTGCGTCCGACGAGCCAGCTCGAGAACCTGTGCCAGAGCACGAGGAGCGACTCGGCGAGGAAGTGGTCCGGGTCGTCGAACCCGGAGGTGTCGAGTTCGAAGCGCACGACGTCCGCGTTCGCGTCGACCAGCTTCATGCCCGGTTTGGTGTCGAACAGGTCGTAGAAGGCGAGGCCGCGGCGCAGCGCCGACCCGAGGTCCGGGCAGTGGACCGCGAGCAGGCACATGGTCGGGAACGTACCGCGCTTGCTCGGCCGCGGGCCGAAACCCATGAACTCGTCGTCCAACAGGTCCCACAACGCCTGGATGAGCCGGGTGTACTGGTCCGCGGTCACACGGGCGCGATCGTCGGCCAGCAGTGCCGGGCTTATGCCCGCGGCGGCCAGCGCGGCGGAGACGTCCCTGCCTGCACGACGCGCGCCGCGCAGCGCGGCCGCCACGTAGTGGATGGCGATCGTCCTCGTGAACATCGGGAGCGAGTGTTCCACCCGTGCGCCCCGAGCGGTGGCGCGGTCGAGAGCGACTGCGGGTGGTGACCGAGCGCTTCGGCTCCTTTCCGCCGAACGGCGCAAACGAGTGGTCGCCGTGGTCGATCGACTGGTGTCCGACCTGGGCAGCCTCGCTGAGCTGGGCCGGGTGCCCTCAACATCGGCCGAACACGCTTCGTCACGCGGTAATGTCTGGCCGACGAGCTTCACCTCACCTGTTCGGAGACACTGCGAGGAGGCCGGCTGTGCGGGTGCTGTGGGCAACCTGCGGGGCGGCTCTGGCGGCCTCCACACTGACCGGTGTCCTGCTCGGTGTGCTCCTGCACGGTCTGAACTCGCCCGCGCAGCCCGACAACGGGCCGATCCCGACGTCGATCTCCAGCACGAGCTCGGCCTTGCCGTCGACGTCGGTCGCCCCGACGTCCAGTGAGGTCAAGCAGCAACTGGTGACGAGCTCGACGGAGAGGGCCGCCCCGAAGACCACCACCAAGCTCGCGCCTGCACCCCCGCCGCCGGAGACGGCCGCGCCACCGCCCGTCGAGCAGCCACCGGCCAAGCCAGTCACCACGACGACCACACCGTCGTGGCCGTGCAGCCCGCTGAACCCGCTGCCACCGCCGTCCTGCAAGGGCTGACGGCTTAGCGGGCACGAAACAACGCCGTTTCCCATCGGCAACGGGCGCCGTCGAACCTGAGGTCCATGGACGCCACCTCGAACACCTGGACCGCGAACGCGCAGCCGCCGAGGACGTGGCGCCTGCGCGTCGAACTCGACGACAGTCCCGGAGCTCTCGCACGGGTGACCATCAGGCTGGCAGAGCAGGACTGCAACGTCCTGGCACTGTCGGTGACCCCGGTGCCCGACGGCGTGATGGACGAGCTGGTGGTCCTCACGGCCCCCGGCATGCTGCCCGCCGACCTGGTCGATGCCGTCCGCGCCGAAGGCGGCCGTTGCGTGGGCATCACCCCCGCCGACCTGCACGATCTCGTCGACGCTCCCACCGCCGCCTTGCGCGCGGCTGACCAGGCCGTGCGCAATCCCGGCACGGTCACCGACGCCCTGCGTGCGGTGCTCGCCGCTGACTCCGTCGTCGTGTTGCCCGAGGGGGCGGAAGCAGACGTGGCGGACGACCCGGGACACCAGGTGCGGCTCACCACGGGGGAAGGCGCCGTCATCGTGGCTCGGCGCGGTTGGTCGCCGTTCACGCAGGTCGAGCTGGCCAGGGCGTCCGCGTTGATCGACCTGCTCGTCAACACCGGTGTGCCGGCAGCCCGGCCGACGGCCGTGATGAGCGACGACGGCATGGCGCTGGTGATCCGCCCCGGACGCGCCGAGGACGAACACGCCGTGGCGGAGCTGCACAGCCGGTGCTCGATGCGCACGCTGTTCAACCGCTACCACTCCGGCATGCGGACGCTGCCGCGCCGTTGGCTGCACCGCCTGCTGGCCCCGCCGCGCGGCAGTGCATTCGTGGCGCAGTGCGCGGACCGCGTCGTCGCCATCGGGCAGCTGATCCACACGTCCACGCCCGAGAGCGCCGAGGTGTCCCTGCTCGTCGAGGACGACTGGCAGCACCGGGGTCTCGGCACTGCGCTGCTCGGGACACTCGCCGACGCCGCGCGGGCGGCCGGTCACCGGGAGCTGGTGGCGTGGTGCCTTCCGGCCGAGACCGGCTTGATGCGCACGGCAGCGCGCGCGGGACTGGTCACCAGCGCGCGCCGGGAGGACGGCCTGCTGCGGCTGTCCATCGCGCCGACGTCTGCGCCGTTGCGTTCACATCCGGAGGCCTCCAGCGACGATCAAGGGGCTGACCTGCGAGCACAGCTGCACGACACGCGCTGACGCGCCGTGGTGAGAGCGCTCCCGAGCTGATCGCGTGAAGCTAAGCTGAGGCTTGATCGTGATCTGAGGAGTGTTGCTCGTGATTGTCCAACCACACCCCGGCGGACGTCCCACGCTCGAGGACGTCGCGGCCAGGGCAGGGGTCTCCCGAGCCACCGCATCCCGTGTGCTCAACGCCTCTCCGCGGGTCAGTTCCGAGGCGCTGGAAGCGGTCACCGCCGCGGTTTCCGAACTGGGCTACCAGCCCAATCGCGCTGCCCGTGCTCTCGTCACCCGCCGCACCGGTGCGATCGCCGTCGTCTTCTCGGAGCCCGAGCCCAAGATCTTCGACGACCCCCACTTCGCGCGCCTCATCCGTGCGGCGGCCCGTGCGCTGGCCGAATCGGACGTCCAGATGGTCCTCGTGCTGGTGCATTCCGCGGAGGACCAGGCTCGGGCGCACCGCTTTCTCGCGGGCGGACACGTCGACGGCGCGTTGATGTTCGCGCCGCACCAGAGCGACCAGCTGACCGCCGTCGTCCGCAAGCTCCCGCTTCCTGTCGTGTACGGAGGGCGACCGTGGGGCCCGCTGCGCGGGCTGCACCTGGTGGACAACGACAACGAGGGCGGCGGCCTGCTCGCGACCAACCACCTGCTCTCCCTGGGCAGAAAGCGGATCGTGCACGTGACCGGCCCGCACGACGAGCTGTCCGCCGTGGATCGCCTCGCGGGCTGGCGTTCGGCTGTCGGCGCCGATGACGCGATGACCGAGCTGATGACGGAGAACGGCGGCTACACCAGGGAGGGCGGCAAGCGGGCGATGGCGCGGTTGCTGGCCAGGATCCCGGACCTCGACGCGGCTTTCGTCGCCAGTGACCTCATGGCCGCCGGTGCGCTCGAAGCGTTGAGAGAGGCCGGAAAACGCGTGCCGGACGACATCGCCGTGGTGGGCTTCGACGACCACGCCGCGATCGCCGCGCACACCGAGCCTCCCCTGACCAGCATCCGCCAGGACTCCGACAACCAGGTGAAGCACATGGTGTCGCACCTGCTGAGCCTGCTGCGTGACGAGCCCGTGAAGGCCAAGCGTCAGGTGCTGCCCACCGAACTCGTGCTGCGCCGGTCCGCGTGACAGGAGCGAAAGGCGCGTACGTACCGTCCAGAGGTACTACGTACGCGCCTTTCGCTCTGATCAGGTGACGTCGTAGCCCGACGCTGGAACGGAGTTGCGGCTGATCACGCGGGCCAGCGTGGCCCCGCTCTGCTTGACGGTCCTGCGCTGCGTCTCGAAGTCGACGTGCACGAGCCCGAACCGCTGGCTGTACCCCGCCGCCCACTCGAAGTTGTCCAGCAACGACCAGGCGAGGTAGCCGCGGATGTCGACGCCCTGCGCGAGTGCCGAGTGCACGGCACGGAGGTGGTCGACGAGGTACCGCGTGCGCTCCGGGTCGACCACGCGGCCGAGGCGGTCCACGTCGTCCGGGAACGCCGAGCCGTTCTCGGTGACCACCAGTGGCAGGCCTGCGGTGTCCCGCCCGAGCCGTACGAGCAGTTCGGCGAACGCGTTCGCGTTCTGCTCCCACCCGAACCCGGTCAACTCGCCGCGCGGCGGCAGCATCTCGACCCCGCGCAGACCGGGCAACGCTCCCGGCGTCTCGACCAGGAGGTCCGCGGCCGGGGCCACGCGGGTCGGGCTGTAGTAGTTGACGCCGAGCCAGTCCAGCGGAGCGCTGATGACGTCGAGATCACCGTCGTGGATCACGCGCTGCCAGTCGCCGAGCCACCCGATGTCGGCCACCACGTCGGCTGGATAGCCGCGACCCATCACCGGGTCGAGCAGGAACCGGTTCTGCAGGCCGTCGACCTTGCGGACCGCCTCCAGGTGCACCGCGTCGTCGTTGTCAGCCCACACCGTGCTGTAGTTCAGCACCAGGGAGAGCCGGTGATCCACCGGTGCCTGCGCTCGCATCGCGCTCACGGCGAGTCCGTGGCCGAGCAGCAGGTGATGCGCGGCTTCGAGGGACGCCTTCGGATCGATCACACCCGGCGCGTGGACTCCGTTGCAGTACCCGAGGAACGCCGAGCAGAACGGCTCGTTGAGCGTGCTCCACAGCTTCACCCGGTCACCGAGGTGTTCGTGGACGACCGCGGCGTACTCGGCGAACCGCAGGGCCGTGTCGCGGTTGCGCCAGCCGCCGGAGTTCTCGAGCGTCTGCGGGAGGTCCCAGTGGTAGAGCGTCGCCACCGGCTCGATGTTCTCGTCCAGCAACGCGTCGGTGAGCCTGTCGTAGAACGCCAGCCCGCGGCCCTCCGCGGGGCCGCTCCCGGTCGGCTGGATGCGTGGCCACGCGATGGAGAACCGGTATGCGGCCAGCCCGAGGTGGGACATCAGGGTGACGTCGTCGGCGTACCTGTTGTAGTGGTCGCAGGCCTGTTCCCCGGTGTGGCCGTCGTGCACCTTGCCCGGAGTCGCCGTGAACGTGTCCCAGATGGACGGTCCTCGACCATCCACAGTGGTCGATCCTTCGATCTGGAAGGACGCGGTCGCCGCGCCCCACAGGAAGTCCGGCGGGAAACGCAGCGAGTCCGGTTCGGAGTTCGAGGCAGGCGCGGGCACCCGCCCGATTCCGCCGTCCGGGCCGGTGGTTGTCATGTGTTCACCCCTTCACAGCGCCCTGCATGAGCCCGCCGGCGAGTATGAGCGAGTAGTCCGTCTAGTAGCCACTGGCCGGAGTGGAGCTGCCCGGCCGACCGGACTTGTGCCCATCCGTCCTCCTCGACGCCCGGTCAGGGCTTCGCTCGACTGTGAGAGCGCTCTCACAGTCGAGCGAAGCCCTGACCGGGCGTCGAGGAGGACGGATG
>DASYMV010000037.1:0-14030 GCA_036008865.1 Pseudonocardiaceae bacterium
TCCACCACGCTGCCGGTCCTGCAGTACCTGGAAGGCATCTCGCAGAGCCACTTCGGCGTGGCCGCCGCGGTCAGCGTGCTGATGATGCTGATCCTCACCGTCCTCACCGCGCAGTACCTGCGTCGGCTGGTGCGATCCCAGGAAGGTGTGCTGTGAATGGCAAGAAGGTGGCGGCGAACGTCACGGCACTGCTCATCGCCGCGCTCTTCGCCTTCCCGACCTACTGGATGGTCACCTCCGCGCTGAAGCCACGCGGCAAGATGCTCTCCAGCGACTACGACCTGCTGCCCAGCGGCGTCAGCCTCGCGAACTTCGTGACCGCGTGGGCCAAGCCGGGATTCCTGCAGTCGCTGTCGAACAGCCTGGTGGTCTCGCTCTCGGCCGTGGCCGGTGCGCTCGTGGTGGGCATGCTCGCCGCGGTGGCGCTCGCACGGCTGAAGTTCCGCGGCCGCAAGGGCTTCGTGATGCTCATGCTGATCGCCCAGATGGCGCCGTTCGAGGCACTGCTCATCCCGATGTTCCTGATGATGCGCGACCTGAACCTCTACGACCGGCTGCCGTCGCTGATCCTCGTCTACTTCGCGGTGACGCTGCCGTTCTGCGCGTGGACGCTGCGCGGCTTCGTGAACGGCATCCCGGCGGAACTGGAGGAGGCGGCGATGGTCGACGGGTGCGGCCGCTGGGGCGCGTTCCGGCGAGTCACCCTGCCGCTGCTGGGTCCCGGCCTGGTCGCCACCTCGGTGTTCGCGTTCATCACGGCGTGGAACGAGTTCCTGTTCGCGCTGGTGATGGTCCGCGACGAGGGGAAGCAGACGCTTCCGGTGTGGCTGAGCGGGTTCCAGACCAACTTCGGCACGGACTGGGGCGGCGCGATGGCGGCCTCGGCGCTGTTCACCGTGCCCGCGCTCGTGTTCTTCCTCGTCGTCCAGCGGAAGATGGTCACCGGTGTCACCGCCGGTGCCGTGAAGGGATAGCCGGATGTCACCCGAAGGCCCGCTCGCGGGGTCGAGCATGTCCCTGCGCCGGCTCGCAGCAGCCGTCCTGCTGCCCGGATTCCACGGAACGACCGCCCCCGGCTGGCTGCTCGAGCGGGTCGGAGACGGCCTCGGCGGGGTGGTCCTGTTCGGCCGCAACGTGGTCGACGACGAGCAGGTCACCGCGTTGAACGAGCAGTTGCGGACGGCACGGCGGGACGCCGTGATCGGCATCGACGAGGAGGGCGGCGACGTCACCCGGCTCGACGCGGGCCGCGGCTCCGAGGTGCCGGGCAACCACGCGCTCGGCACGGCGGGCGACGTCGACCTGACCAGGTCGGTCGCGGCTTCGATGGGCGCGCGGCTGGCGGCGTGCGGGGTGAGCCTGAACCTGGCGCCGTCGGCGGACCTGACGCTCACACCGGACGATCCGGTCATCGGGGTGCGGGCGTTCGGATCCGACCCGCACGCCGCAGGGCGGCACGTGGCGGCGTTCGTGGACGGCCTGCAGGCGATGGGTGTCGCGGCGTGCGCCAAGCACTTCCCCGGTCACGGTGCGTCCACTGTGGACTCCCATCAGGCACTTCCGGTGCTGCCCCGCACGGAGCAGGAGCTGCGGGAGGTCGAACTGGTCCCGTTCCGCGCCGCGATCGCGGCCGGGGTGCGCTCGGTGATGACCGGTCACCTGGTCGTCCAGGCGTGGGGCGAGCTGCCCGCGACGCTGAACCCCCTGGCGGTCCGGGTGCTGCGCGAGTACCTCGGCTTCACCGGCGCGATCATCACCGACGGCCTGGACATGAAGGCGGTCGGCGGCGACCTCGCGCAGGGGTCGGTCCGCGCCCTCGCCGCGGGCGTGGACGCGCTGTGCCTCGGCGGCGATCCGCTGGACGACGACGGGCTGCGGTGGCTGATCGACAGCATCGTCGCCGCCGTCGAGGCGGGAGAGCTGTCGGAGCAGCGGCTGGAGCAGGCGGCGCGACGTACCGCGGCGCTCGGCACGCCGCCTGCCGCGGTCGACGGCCACGACCCGGAGCTCGGCCTCCACGCGGCGCGCCGGGCGGTGCAGGTGCGGGGCGAGCTGGGGCTCACGAGCCCGCCGGTCGTGTTCGACCTGGTGGTGGCTCCGTCGATCGCCGTCGGAGACGTGCCGTGGGGCCTCGGTCCGCACCTCGCGGAACTGCTTCCCGGCACGGAGGTGCTGTCGGCGACCGCCTCGACGGCGGCCGAGGTTGCGCACGCGGCGAACGGGCGGACCATCGTTGTGGTGACCAGGGAGGCGCACCGGCACGCATGGGCTCGCGACCTGGTGTCCGAGTTGGTGACAATTGGTCTAGACCTAATTCACGTCGAGACCGGAGTGCCGGGGCCTGAGCTGGGCACCGCGGTGCGCATCGACACGCATGGCGGTTCCAGGGTGTGCCTGCGAGCCGCGGCGGAACGCATCGCCTCCAGCCGCCGCGTGAGCATCTGAGAGGGACGAGATGAGCACCGAAGACGAGCTTGCGGGGTCGAGCACCAGCACCAGGCAGCAGCCCGGCCACCACATGGCGGCCGAGATCGCGCAGCAGCCGGCGATCTTCGACACCCTCGTGCGACGGCGTGCCGAGATCACCGAGGTGGCGGAGGTGGTGCGCCGACGCAAGCCTCGCTTCGTGCTGCTCGCCGCCCGCGGCTCCAGCGACCACGCCGCGCTGTACGCCAAGTACCTGACGGAGGTCCTGCTGCAACTGCCCGCTGGTCTGGTGTCCCCGTCGACCACCACGCTGTACGGTGCCCAGCCGGATCTGACCGACGTGCTCGTGGTGTCGGTGAGCCAGAGCGGCGGCTCGCCGGACCTGCTCGAGGTGACGACGGCGGCACGACGGCGCGGCGCGCTGACCGTTGCGGTGACCAACACCCCGGACTCGCCGCTGAACGACGCCGCCGAACTGTCGGTGGACGTGGGCGCGGGTGTCGAGCAAGCGGTCGCCGCGACCAAGACGTACTCGGCGACACTGCTCGCGCTGTACCTGATGATCGACGCGGTGCGCGGCGGCCGGGGCGAGCACGCGGCGGCACTGGGTGAGCTGGCCCGGTCCACGCTGGAGGACTCCGAGGCCGCGGTGGCCGAGGCGGTGCAGCGCTACCGGTTCGTCGAGCGCGTGATCACCACCGGGCGCGGCTACTCGTCGGCGACGGCAGCGGAGGCAGCGCTGAAACTCGCCGAGACGAGCTACCTCGCCGCTCGTGCCTACAGCGGCGCGGACCTGCTGCACGGCCCGGTCGCCGCCGTTGACGCCGAGACCGCGGTCCTGGCCGTCACCAGCGCGGGCAGGGGTGGCGACGCGCTGCGCGACGTGCTGGACGTCGTGCACGATCGCGGCGCCGACGTGCTGGCCGTCGGTTCGGCGTCGGACGAGGTGTCCGCCGCGCTGCGCATCCCCGTCGCCCAGAGCGCCGAGGAGGTCGCACCGATCCTGGAGATCCTTCCGGTGCAGCGCCTGGCCCACGGTCTCTCGCTGGCACGCGGCGGCGATCCGGACAGCCCGCGCGGACTGAAGAAGGTGACGCGTACCCGTTAGTCCGCGCGCTTCGGGTTCATCGCCCCGCGGTGGCGTACCCCTGCGCGACCGGCTCCACCGGGCCTCCGGCGTCGAACACGACCTGGCCGTCCACCCACACCTTGCGCGGCTCGAGGTCGTCGCTCCACCACACGAGATCGGCGACCGCCCCCGGCGCGAGCCGGCCGAGCCGGGGCTCACCGATCGCCTCCGCGGGCACGGTCGTGGCCGACGCGAGCGCCGTGGCCTCGTCGACGCCGACCGAGACGATGTTGCGCACGGCCCGGTCCAGCGTGAGCGCGCTGCCCGCGATGGTGCCTTCCGGCGAACGGGGAACGCCCTCGTCGGTCAGCAGCACGTCCGCTCCGCCGAGCTGGTAGCGACCCGGAGGCATGCCTGCCGCGGCGACCGCGTCGGTGACCAGCGCGACTCGGTGGCCCGCGGCGTTGAAGACCAGACGGCAGACGTCCGGACCGACGTGCGCGAGATCGGCGATCAACCCGAGGGTGAACCGGTCGTCGACGAGCGCGACGCCGGGCACGCCGGGCTCGCGATGGCCGAGCGGGCGCTGCGCGTTGAACAGATGGGTGATCATCCGCGCACCGGCGTCGGCCGCGACGCGGGTCTGCTCTCCCGTGGCGTCGCTGTGGCCCACGGCCACGAGCACCCCGGCGTCGACGAGGCGGCGGACGGCCTCCACACCTCCCGGCAGCTCCGGTGCGAGGGTGACCATCCGCAGCGCGCGCCGCAGCGCCTCGTCGGACAGCAACTCGTCGATCCGGGCCGCCTCCGGTTCGACCATCAACGACGGGTCGTGGACGCCCGCTCGCTCGGGCGACAGGAACGGACCCTCGAGGTGCACGCCGAGCGGACGAGCGCCCACCCCTTCGGGCAGTGCGGCGGACGCCGCCAGGACCGCCCTCGCCTGACGTAGAACGACGGGTACCGGCGCGGTGATCAGCGTCGGCAGGAACCGGGTGACACCGGTCCGCGGCAGGGCTTGGGCGACGGCACGCATGCCCGCCGCGTCCACCTCGGCGAAGTCGACCCCGACCGCACCGTTGACCTGCAGGTCGACGAGACCGGGGGTGAGCAGTCCGTCGGTCAGCACCTCGGCACCGGTGGGTGGCTCGCCCGAGACGACCTCGACCACGCGGCCACCCCGGATGCGCACGTGGACGGGACCGGTGGTGGTGCGGCCGAGCAGTGCCCGTGGGGCTGCGACAACGGTGTCCAAGGTCCCTCCTGAATGGTCCAGACCATTATGAAGGCAAGGTCGGCTCGCGGTCACGCCAGGTCAGAAGATAACCGATTCGCCGTTGAATGCGTCAACAATCGGCAAGATGCAGCGGCCCGACGCGCTCACAGGTGAACACGGCCTGGACTTCGTGGCCCATACTGAGGCATAGACATCCGAGGTCTACGAGTGAGTCGAGGGTGCCGTGGCAGTCACGGACGACGCGATCCTGCGTGTCAAAGAGATGATCGTCTCCGGAGAGCTCAAGCCCGGCGACCGCCTTCCGAGGGAGGCTGATCTGGCCGAACGCCTCGGTCTGTCCCGCAACTCCCTGCGTGAGGCGGTGAAGGCGCTGTCGCTGGTCCGCGTGCTCGACGTCCGCCAGGGCGACGGCACGTACGTGTCCAGCCTGCGCGCGGACGACCTGCTCGGAGCGCTGTCCTTCGTGCTGGACCTGCACCGCGGCGAGGACTCCGTGCTCGAGGTGCTGCAGGTCCGCCGGATCCTGGAGCCCGCCGCGGCGGCGATGGCCGCGCAGCGCATCGAGCCGGAGGAGGTCGCGGCGCTGCGCGCCCTGTGCGACGCCACCGAGTCGGCGAAGTCCGTGGAGGAACTCGTCGAACACGACCTCGACTTCCACCGCGCCGTCGCGCAGTGCTCGGGCAACGCCTACCTCGCCCAACTGCTCGACACGCTCGCGGGCCCCACGGTGCGCGTGCGGATATGGCGCGGCATCACGCAGGCCAGCGCGGTGGACCGCACCGTCGCCGAGCACCGCGCCATCGTCGACGCCCTCGCGGCGCACCAGATCGAACTCGCCCGCTCGTGGTCCACGGTGCACGTGGCAGGCGTCGAGCAGTGGCTGTCCGACCTCGCCTGATTTTTCGGCTACAGCCCGTAGAGGCGCTCGGCGGTGCCGGAGAAGAAGGACTCCCGCTCCGACTCGCTGAGCTCGGAGGTGAGCTCCTGCGCGGCGGCGACGACCTCGCCGTAACCCGCGGCGAGCAGGCAGACCGGCCAGTCCGAACCGAACATCAGCCGGTCCGCGCCGAACGCGTCGAGCACGACCTCGAAGTACGGCCGCAGGTCGCTCACGGTCCACGAGTGCCAATCCGCCTCGGTGACCAGGCCCGAGACCTTGCACGTCACGTTGTCGTGCGCGGCGAGCGAGCGGACCAGCTCGGCCCACTCGCTGAGCTGCCCCGAGGCGATCGGCGGCTTCGAGCAGTGGTCGAGGACGAACTGCACCTGCGGCAGGGCCGCGGCCGTGCGACGAGCGGCGGGCAACTGGTGCGGCAGGGTCAGCAGCTCGTACACCAGACCGGCGCGGCCGACCTCGGTGAGCCCGTGCCAGACGTCCTTGCGGCACAACCACTCCAGGTCCGGCTCGCCCTGCACCTGATGGCGGATGCCGCGCAGCCACGACCCGCCGTGGCCGCCGGAGAGCTCTGCCAGGTCGTCGGCGACGCCGGGCGACGTCAGGTCCGTCCACCCCACCACGGCGCCGATCAGATCGGAGGTCGCCGCCAGCGCGAGGAACTCCGGCGTCTCGTCCGCGACGGTGACGGTCTGCACGAGCACGGTCCTGGTGACCCCGGCGTCGGCGGCGACCGGGGCGAGATCGTCGACACCGAAGTCGCGCCTGATCACGCCCATGGGCGGATCGGTGATCCAGTCCTGGTCGCGGACGGACAGGTCCCACACGTGGTGATGGGCATCGACGATCCTCAAGGCACCGGCACCTCCTCGCCGAGCAGTCCCTCCGTCCGGAGTTCCTCCCACAGCGGCGGCGGGACGGCAACCTCGAAGTGCTCGGCGTTGGCCCGCATCTGATCGGCCGTGCGCGAGCCGATGACCACGCACGACACGGCCGGATGGCCGAGCGGGAACTGGATCGCCACCTCCGGCAGGGTCACGCCATGCCGTTCGCACACCTCGGCGATCCGGCTCGCCCGGTCCACCAGCTCAGGCGGCGCGTCGGCGTAGTCGTACTTGGCGTCCTGCGGCACATCCGGACGCGCCAGCAACCCGGAGTTGAACACGCCCGCCGCCACCACGGACACGCCGCGTTCGTGGCACAGCGGCAGGAACTCCGGCAGCGCGTGCTGTTCGAGCAGCGTGTACCGACCGGCCAGCATCACCACGTCGATGTCGGTCTCCCGGACGAACCGGGCCGGCATCTCCCACTGGTTCATGCCGACGCCGATCGCGCCGACCACGCCCTGCGCACGCAACTCGGCCAGCGCCGGGAAACCCTCGAAGGCGGCCTGCTCCCAGTGGTCGTCCGGGTCGTGCAGGTAGACGATCTCGACCCGGTCGACGCCGAGTCTGTCCAAAGAGGATTCCAGAGACCGCTTGATCCCGTCCGCGCTGAAGTCCCACACCCTGCGGTGCGTGGCGGGCACGGCGAAGCCGCCCGCCTCGATGTCGTCCCCGACGCCGTCCGCGGGCGCGAGCAACCTTCCGACCTTGGTGGACAGCACGTACTCCTCACGCGGCCGGTCGGCCAGCGCCGCGCCCAGCCTGCGCTCGGAGAGGCCCAGCCCGTAGTGAGGCGCGGTGTCGAAGTAGCGGATCCCGGCGTCCCAGGCCACGTCCACGGCACCGCGGGCCTCGTCCTCGGACACCTCGCGGTAGAGGTTGCCGATCGGTGCGCCGCCGAAGCCCAGACGCGTCACGTCGACGGACGTCCGGCCCACCTTCACTCCAGCTCCCAGACGAGCTTCACGTCCGGCGCGGCACCTGAGCAGTCGACCTCGTTGCCCGGCTTGAGCCGGGTGTGCAGTGCCACGGTCTCCACGGCCCCACAAACCTCCTGGTCACAGGTCGTGAGTGGTCAGGGCCATGGGCCTGCTGACCACTCACGAGCGGTTCAGTCCTGCTTCTTGCCGGTCGCGACGCGGGTGACGACGAGCGCGACGATGATGACCGCACCGTAGATCGCCTTGATCCAGAACCCGTTCACGTGCAGCAACCGCAGGATGTTCTCGATCAAGCCGAGCATCAGCACACCGGACAACGCGCCGAACAGCGTTCCCTTGCCGCCGTCCAGACTCACCCCGCCGATGACGGTCGCCGCGAAGACGGTGAAGATCATGCCGTTGCCCTGGGCCACGGCGACGGAGCCGAGCCGGCCTGTCATGAGGATGCCGGCGAGCGCGGCGAGCAGACCGCCGATGATCAGCACGGTCCACACCACCCGGTCGACGCGGATGCCCGCGGCCTTCGCCGCTTCCGCGTTGCCACCGATCGCGTACAGCGAGCGGCCCTGCCGGAAGTAGGCCAGGACGACGATGGCGACCGCGAAGACGACGACGCAGACCCACACCGAGGCGGGCAGGCCGAGCCACGTCGACGATCCCAGGTAGGTGAACGCCTCCGGGATCTCGAAGAGGTTCTTGCCCTGCGTCAGACCTTCCTGGATGCCGCGCAGCATCGTCAGCATGCCGAGCGTCACCATGAAACCCGACAGGCCGAGCTTCAGGATCAGGAAGCCGTTGAGGGCACCGATCAGCGCGCCGATCGCGAGGCAGAGCGGGATGGCCAGCGCCGCGGGCACCCCCACGCCGAGCCCGTTGGCCTCCTTGGAGATCACCAGCGCGACCGCCAGTGCGGGGGCGATGCCGATCGTCGACTCCAGCGACAGGTCCATCTTCCCGGCGATCAGGATCAGCGCCTCGGCGAGCACGAGGAGGCTCAGCTCGCTCTGCTGCTGGAGCACCGCGATCAGATTGCCCGCGGTCAGGAACGTGTCGCTCGCCAACGCACCCACGATGATCAGCACGATGATCGCCGGGATCAGCGCGAGATCACGGAGCTGCGCGAATCGCAGCCGCGACCGGCTGGACGCGACCGCGCGCGTCTTGGTCGGTGTCAAGACTTTGGTCACTGCTCCGCAATCCCTTCAACGGCGGCGACGAGTTCCTGGTCGGTCCAGCCGCGCGGCATCTCCCGCACGACCTCGCCGTGGAACATCACCAGCACCCGGTCGCAGACCCGCATGTCGTCCAGCTCGTCGGACACGACGATCACCGCTGCACCGTCACGCGCCTGCGCGTCGACGACACCGAGCAGGGACTCCTTGGACTTCACGTCGACGCCCGCGGTCGGGTTGATCAGCACCAGCACCTCGGGGCCGCTGGCGAGCGCCCGCGCCATCACGACCTTCTGCTGGTTGCCACCGGACAGGTCGGAGACCGGCTGGTCCGGACCGGCCGCGACGATGTCGTAGGACGCGATGGCGCGCCTGCCCCGGTCGGTCAGCACCGACGGCGGGATCGCACCACCGGGCCCGAGGCGGTCCAGGACCGTCATCGCCGAGTTCTCGGCGATGCTCAGCCCGAGGACGAGTCCCTGGTGGTGGCGATCTCGCGGCACGCACCCGATGCCGTGCCGCAACGCCTGCGGGACGTCACCGGTCGGCACGACCCGGCCGCGCACCTCGACCGTGCCCGCGGTCGCCCTGCGAAGGCCGTACACGGTCTCAGCGACCTCGTTCTTGCCGCTGGAGGCGTTGCCCGCGAGGCCCACCACCTCGCCGCGCCGCAGGGTCAGGTCCACGCCGGTGAAGCCGTCACCGGACAGTCCGCGCAACGAGAGAGCGACCTCCGAGCCGGCAGCGACTGCGTCCCTGTCCTCGGCGCCGGGCACGTTCAGGCCACCGGGCTCGCCGGTCATCGCCTCGATGAGCTCGGGCCGGGACAGTTCGGCGACCGGTGCGGTGAGGATGTGCTCGGCGTCGCGGTACACCGTGACCGCCTGGCAGACCTCGTAGATCTCCTGCAAGTGGTGGGAGATGAACAGGAAGGTCACCCCGTCGTCCTGCAACGCCCGCATGCGCTCGAACAGGCGCTCGATCGCCGGGCCGTCGAGCTGCGCGGTCGGCTCGTCGAGGATGATGAAGCGCGCACCGATCGACAACGCACGCGCGATCTCCACGAGTTGCCGCTGCTCCACCGACAGGTCGGCCACCAGGACGTCCGGTCCGACCGAGACCTGGTACTGCTCCAGGAGTTCGGCCGCCCTGCGCCGCAGCTTGGACCAGTTGATCAGTGACCGTCGACCGAGCGACTGCCGGTTGATGAACAGGTTCTCCGCGACGGAGAGTTCCGGCACGGCGGTGGACTTCTGGTAGACGCAGGCGACATGGCGCTGCCACGCCTGCCGGTCCTGCAACGGCGGTGCGGACTGACCGAAGAAGGTCACCTCTCCCGTGTCCGGCGCCTGCATGCCGGTCAGGATCGACACCAGGGTCGACTTGCCCGCTCCGTTGCGGCCGACGAGCGCGTGCGACTCTCCCGCGCGGACGGCGATGCCCACGTCGCCGAGCGCGAGCGTGCGGCCGAACCGCTTGGTGATGTTGCGGGCCTCGGCGGCGAGCTCCTCGCCCGCCGCCGAGGGCTCGTTCGCGGACGCGGTCATCACTTGCCGATCTGGTTGCCCCAGAGGGACTTGTCATCGACGTTCTGCTTGGTCACCAGTGGCGCCGGCAGCTGGTCCTCGAGCTGGCCGTTGCCCACGTCGACGATCTCGCTGTCGTGGTCGGTGTTGCCCGGCTTGAACGTCTTCCCGTCGAGCGCGGCCTTCGCGTAGAACAGCGCCCACTTCGCGTAGAGGTCGGCCGGCTGGGAGACCGTCGCGTCGATCTCACCCTTGCGGATCGCGTCGAACTCCTGCGGGATGCCGTCGTTGGAGATGATCGTGATGTGGTTCGGGTCGCCGGCCGGGAGCAGGTGGTTGCTCGACCGCAACACCTGCAGGGTCGGCGCGAGGAACACGCCACCGGCCTGCATGTAGATGCCCTTGACGTCGGGGTGCTGGTTCAACCGCGTCTGCAGTGCAGCTGAGGCCTTCGGGCCCTCCCAGTCGGTGGGCTCCTCGAACACCGTGATGCCGGGGTAGTTCTGCTTCATGCACGCGGCGAACGCCTCGGAGCGGTCGCGGCCGTTCACCGAGGACAGCGAGCCCTGCAGCTCCACGACCTTGCCCTGCCCCTTGAGCTGGTCGCCGAGGTACTTGCAGGCCTTCTCCCCGTAGGCCTTGTTGTCCGCGCGGACAACCATGTACGCCTTGCCCTTGTCGGGCCGGGTGTCCACGGTGATCACCGGGATCTTGGCCTTGTCCAGTCGGTCCAGCGTGCTGGCGATGGCCCCCGTGTCCTGGGGTGCCATGACCATCGCCTTGGCTCCCTGGCTCTGCAGCGCCTGGGCGTTCGCGACCAGCTTCGCCACGTCGTTCTGCGAGTTGGTCGGATCCATCATGTCGACGCCGAGTTCCTTGGAGAACTGCGGCACGTACTTGATGTAGGAGTTCCAGAAGTCGGAGTCCGAGCGCGGGTAGTCCACACCTGTCCGTCCCGGCCCGGAACCGCTTCCGCCGGAACCGCCGGCTCCGCCGCCGCACGCGGCGAGGGTTCCGGTGAGCGCGAGGCAGGCCGCGGCGGTGAGGATGCTGCGACGCTTCATCTGTTCCTCGATTCCTCTTGCTTGCCCAGGAGTTCGGCGGGATGGTCAGGACTTCGGGCGCAGACGCAGCCCGTGCATGCCGCCGTCGACGGCCAGGATCGTCCCGGTGGTCGACCCGGCCAGCGGGCTCGCCAGGTAGGCGATCGCACCCGCGACCTCGTCGGCGGAGACAAGTCGGCCGTGTGGCTGCCTGGCCTCCAGCGCGGCCCGCTCCGCGGCCGGATCCGGCGCCGAGTCGAGCAGGCGGCCGACCCACGGGGTGTCCGCTGTGCCAGGAGCGACCGCGTTGACACGAATGCCCTCGCGCACGTGGTCCGCGGCCATCGCGAGGGTGAGCGCGTACACCGCGCCCTTGCTGGCCGAGTAGAGGGCTCGCTGCGGCAGGCCCGCCCACGCCGCGATCGAGCAGGTGTTGACGATGGCGGCGGCCGGCGACTCACGCAGGTGCGGCAGCGCTGCCCTCGCCACCCGCGCCATTCCCACGACGTTGACGTCCAGCACCCGGTGCCACTCGTCGTCGGAGTTCGCGGCGACATCGCCCTGCGCGCCGATGCCGGCGTTGTTGACCACGACGTCGAGACGTCCGAACCGGTCCACGACCGCGGCGATCGCGGCGCGCACGCTGTCGTCGTCGGAGACGTCCGCCTGGATGCCGAAGAGCGGTTCGTCCACGTCGGGCTTGATGTCGAGGCACGCCACCTCGGCGCCCCTGCTGGCGAGCAGTTCCGCGGTGGCGAGGCCGATGCCGGACGCACCGCCGGTCACGACTGCCACGAGGCCGGCGAAATCGCCCTGAGTGCTCATCGGTCCTCCGATTCCAGAGCCGTCCACACCGGCCCGTCCGGGTAGCGGTAGTCGGCCAACGTCTTGTCCTGGAGCTGGGCGGAGAAGCCGGGGTCCTGCGGCGCCAGGTACCTGCCGTCGCGGACGACCGCCGGATCGCAGAAGTGCTCGTGCAGGTGGTCGACCCACTCGATCACGCGGCCGTCCATCGATCCGGACACCGCGACGTAGTCGAACATCGACAGGTGTCGCACCAGCTCGCACAAGCCGACGCCACCCGCGTGCGGGCACACCGGAACCCCGAACTTCTTGGCCAGCAGGAGGATCGCCACGTTCTCGTTCACGCCGCCGACCCGGCACGCGTCGAGTTGCAGCACGTCGACGGCGCCCGCCTGCAGCAACTGCTTGAACACCACGCGGTTCTGCACGTGCTCGCCGGTCGCCACCTTGATCGGCGCGAGCGCATCCGCGATGGCGCGGTGCGCGAGCACGTCGTCCGGGGACGTCGGCTCCTCGATCCAGTACGGGTCGAACGGCGCGAGTTCGCGCATCCACCGGATCGCGGTGTCGACGTCCCAGCGCTGGTTGGCGTCCACCGCCACCCGCACCGAGTCGCCGACCACCTCGCGGGCGAGCTTCATCCGGCGCACGTCGTCGTCGAGGCTGCCACCCACCTTCAGCTTGATCATGTCGAAGCCGTCGGTCAGCGCCTGCCGGGCGAGTCCGGCGAGCTTGTCGTCGGAGTAGCCGAGCCAGCCCGGTGACGTCGTGTAGGCCGGAAAACCCTCCTCGATCAGGGTTTCCACCCGTTCGGCGCGGCTGTGCTCGAGCGAGCGCAGCATCGACAGCGCATCGGCGGGAGTCAGCGCGTCGGACAGGTAGCGGAAGTCGATCAGCCCGACGATCTCCTCGGGCGTCATGGAAGCGAGGAACCGCCACAGCGGGAGCCCGGCGCGACGCGACGCGAGATCCCACGCGGCGTTGACCACCGCCCCGATCGCCATGTGCACGACGCCCTTCTCCGGGCCGAGCCAGCGCAGCTGGGAGTCGCCGACCAGCTCGAAGTAGAGCTCACCGAGCGCCGCGGCGTCCTCGGGCACCGCCCGGCCGACGACGTGCGGCGCCAACGCGCGGATCGCCGCGGCCTGCACGTCGTTGCCCCGGCCGATGGTGAACGCGAACCCGTAGCCGTCCGGACCTTCGTCGGTGCGCAGCACCACGTAGGCGGCCGAGTAGTCCGGGTCCGGGTTCATCGCGTCGGAGCCGTCGAGCTCGCGTGAGGTCGGGAAGCGGATGTCGAGGACGACGAGGTCGACGATCTCGGCCATGTCACGCCTGCCCGAACGTCTGGCGCTGCCTGCCGAGTCCCTCGATCTCCAGCTCCACCAGGTCACCCGCGCGCAGGTACGGCTTGGGGTCGGGCTGTCCGAGCGCGACGCCGGCCGGCGTGCCGGTGTTGATCACGTCACCCGGTCGAAGGACCATGAACTGGCTCAGGTAGCGCACGACCTCGGCCACCGGGAAGATCATGTTCTTGGTGGACGAGTTCTGCTTCAGCTCACCGTTGACCGACAGCCGCATCTCGAGGCGCTGGGGGTCGGGGATCTGATCAGCAGGCACGAGGAAGGGGCCGAGGGGGTTGAACGTCTCGCAGTTCTTGCCCTTGTCCCACTGGCCTCCGCGCTCGATCTGGAACTCGCGCTCGGACACGTCGTGCGAGAGCACGTACCCGGCGACGCAGGCCACCGCGTCCTCGTCGGACTCGAGGTACCGCGCGGTCCGGCCGATCACCACTCCGAGTTCGACCTCCCAGTCCGTCTTCACCGAGCGCCGCGGGATGAGCACCTCGTCGTTCGGGCCGACGACGGTGTCCGCGGTCTTCAGGAACACCACGGGTTCCGCCGGAATCGCCGCGCCGGTCTCCTCGGCGTGGTCCCGGTAGTTCAGCCCGATGCAGACGATCTTCCCCGGACTCGCGATCGGCGGTCCGATCCGCGCGCCGCTGCCGTCCGCGGGGTCGTCCAGCGCGGTC
>DASYMV010000038.1:0-1812 GCA_036008865.1 Pseudonocardiaceae bacterium
AGTCACAGCGCCCTCCGATGCCGATCGAGCCGGTGGTCGAGCCGAGCTCGCGGGCCACGGCGTCGTAGAGGTTGTTCTCGTCGGGCCTTCCTTTGATCAGGGCGACCACTTCGCCGGTGCACCTGGCGAGGAGAGCCTTCAGCCCCGCGCCTGCCGTGGCGCGCGCGACCGCCGTGGCGACGGCGTCGTCGTTCGCCCGGCCGTGCCACTGCACCACTGCGACGTGGTGAGCACCGTGCAGGTCGTGCCCGAGTGCCTCGGACCGCGCGAAAGCACTCTCCTCGTCGGTGCCGCTCAGGAGGTCTTCGACCAGCTCGCGCCGCAGCCGCAGCTCCACCTCGGCCAGGTTGCGCGCGTGCGCCAGTTCGAGCGCGAGGACCGTCGCGGCTTGTTCGAGCGCGAACTCCTCGTGGTGACCGGCGGTGCGGCCGGGATCGATCAGCGCCAGCACGCCGAGGATCTCGCTGCGCGGCTGGGCCAGGGCGATGAGCCTGTCCTTGTGGCGCAGCGGTCTTCCGTTGCACGCGGCGCGGCGGAGCACGTCCTCGTGCGCCTCCGTGCTCGATGACGGGTACGGCGTCGGCCGGTCGGGTCCGGACCACGTGCGAAGGTTCCCGAAGCAGTCTTCGACGGCGACCGGCAGGCCGGTGAGCTTGTGGAGCGCTTCGGCGATCCCGTCCTCGCCCGCGCCCGACGCGGACACCTTGGTGAGTTCCTCGTGGATCGTCGTCTGCCGCTCCAGATCCGACACCGTGGTCGTCAGGCGCTCGTTCACGGCCGCTCGTTCGTCGTTCAACGTCTTGAGCTCGCGGGCGTGCTCGCGTTCGGCGCGGTGCAGGGACGCGTTCGCCAACGCGGCAGCCGTCTGCTGGACGAGCACCTTCACCAGGAACAGCTCGTCGCGTGACGGCTCGGTCTTCGCGGCCACCACCACATATCCCGTGTGCCCGCCGAAGCTGCGCAGTGCCAGCGCCCTTCCCCACGCCCGGCTCGGCAGCGAGACCGACCCCTCGGCGCCTCGAAGTGCGAGCAGTTGCGAGTCGAGCTGCTCGCCGGTTCCCCCTGGCAACGGGGTGAGCCTCCGATCGCGGACGACGTACGCCGCTTCGACCCAGCAGGGCCCCAGCGCGGGCACCGACGTCATCGCGAGACTGAGGATCTCCTCCTCGCTCCGGTCGTCGAACATCATGATCGACAACACGAAAAGACTGTACAGGTTGGAAAGGTAGTCCCTGCTCAACGTGGGGTCGGTGCTCCTCCCGCGGACTCCCATCGATTCCTCCTGTGCTGCCAGGTGAACTGCGGCCGGGAAGTTCGACCTCGCGGGTGCACGCGAGCTGGGCGGGTGCATTGGCAGCCTGTGTGACTAGAGCCAACGAAGCGAAACCCGGCGGCACCCGACGGATTCCTCGGGTGCCTGTCGGCAAACACGGCGACGGAGGATGTGGGGCCATGACCTTGATGCGCTTTGACCCGTTCCGCGACCTTGATCGACTGAGCCAGCAGATGTTCACCGGCACCAGGGCGCTGCGCACGATGACGATGCCGATGGAGGCTTTCCGCCGGGGTGACATGGTCTTCGTGCACCTCGACCTCCCCGGCGTCGACCCCAACGACGTGGATCTCACCGTCGAGCGCAACGTCGTGAGCGTCCGCGCGGTCCGCCGTTCCCCTCGCCAGGAAGGTGATGAAGTGCTCGTGGACGAGCGCATCCACGGCGAGTTCGCTCGCCAGCTCTTCCTCGGGGACAACCTCGACACCAACAAGCTCCAAGCGAACTTCGACAAGGGCGTGCTGATCGTCCAGATCCCG
>DASYMV010000039.1:0-12921 GCA_036008865.1 Pseudonocardiaceae bacterium
CCGCCGGTTGCCCGCCCACGCGACCTCGCTGGGCAAGGCGCTCCTCTCGACGCGCACGCCCGACGAGGTCGACGCGCTGCTCCCCACCGCACTCGTCCCGCTGACCGCGAACACGGTGGTCGACCGGGCCGCGCTGCACACCCAGCTCGCGACGTTCCGCACCGCCGGGTACGCGCACGAGCGGGAGGAGAACACGCCTGGACTCGGCTGCTTCGCGGTCGCGCTGCCGTACCGGAACCCGGTGATCGACGCGATGAGCTGCTCGGTCCCGCTCGGCAGGCTGGACCCCGATCACGAACGTCAAGTCGTCGCAGCTCTGCTCGACGCGGCCCGCACGATCACGGAACTGTTGCGGCAGTTCGGTCGCTGAACGTCGTTGTCCCACGATGAAGAACACGGAGGGGTCCAAGCCGTGACCGCACGCATCCTGATCACCGGTGCCGCAGGGGTGGTGGGAACGCTCATGCGCCCCCGCCTCGCCGCGGAGAACCGGGTCCTGCGGCTGCTCGACATCGCCGCGCTCCCCGCGCTCTCCGAGGGCGAGAACGTGGAGCTGCTGCAGGGATCGGTGACCGACATGGCCGCGATGGAGGCCGCCTGCGAGGGCGCGGACGCCGTGATCCACCTCGGGGGACACAGCCTCGAGCAACCGTGGGAGCAGATTCTCGAGGTCAACATCAACGGCACGCACACGGTGCTGGAGGCGGCGCGGCGGCAAGGCGTGAAGCGCGTGGTACTCGCCAGTTCCAACCACGCGGTCGGCTTCGTCGAGAGCCGGGACGGCGAAGCGGGCGACTACCTGTTCCCCAAGCCGGACACCTACTACGGCGTCAGCAAGGTTGCCGTGGAGGCACTGGGGAGCATGTTCGCGAGCCGCTACGGCATGGACGTGATCTGCGTGCGCATCGGCTCGTGCTTCGAACGGCCGAAGGACGCCCGGATGCTGGCCACGTGGCTCTCCCCGGACGACGGTGCGCGGCTGTTCGAGGCGTGCCTTTCTGCACCGGAGCCCGGTTTCCGGCTCATCTGGGGTGTTTCCGACAACACCCGGCGCTGGTTCTCGCTCGACGAGGCGCACGCGCTGGGCTACGAGTCCAAGGACAACTCCGAGGTCCACGCGTCCGAGGTGCTCGCCCGGACCGGCGAGCTCGACCCGGAGTCCGCCGCGGCGCGGTTCGTGGGCGGCGCCTGGTGCGGACCGGACTTCGACACAGCCGTCAAGGAGGCAGGACGTTGAGCGTGCAGGGCTACAACCCGCGGACCGGCCGACCGATCGGCGATCCCGTGGACACGACACCGGACAGCGACGTCGACCGCATCGCCGCCACGGCGGCCGCGGCGTTCGACCACTGGGCCGGCCTGCCGGCGACCGAGCGTGCGGTCGTCCTGGAGAAGGTCGCCGACGCGCTGGACGCCGAGTCCGATCTGCTGATCGGCACGGCCGAGGGTGAGACGGCACTGGGGGTGCCGCGGCTGACGACAGAACTGAAGCGGACCACGAACCAGCTCCGGTTGTTCTCCGAGGTGCTGCGCGAGGGCAGCTACGTGGAGGCGACCATCGACTCCCCGGATCCGGACGTCGTGCCGCCGCGGCCGAACCTGCGTCGCATGCTTCGTCCACTGGGGACGGTCGCGGTGTTCGCCGCGAGCAACTTCCCCTTCGCGTTCTCGGTCGCGGGCGGTGACACGGCCTCCGCACTCGCGGCGGGCTGTCCCGTCGTCGTGAAGGCCCACCCCTCACATCCCGGCACGTCTCGGGAGACCGCCCGCATCGTCGAGTCCGCGTTGCGGGACGCGGGTGCGCCCGAAGGAGTCTTCGGCATCGTCCACGGCCAGCAGGCGGGCGTCGCGCTCGTGCAGCACCCCGCCGTCAAGGCCGTCGGGTTCACCGGTTCGGCCGTCGGTGGAAGGGCGCTTCACGACCTCGCCAACAGCAGGCCGGAACCCATCCCCTTCTACGGTGAGCTGGGCAGCGTGAACCCGGTCGTGGTGCTGCCCGACGCGGCAGCGCAGCGCCCGGAGGAGTTGGCCGCCGGCTTCGCCGGGTCGCTGACCACGGGTGTCGGTCAGTTCTGCACCAATCCGGGTCTGCTCTTCGCGCCCGAGTCCCTGACGGGCGCTGTGGCGTCTGCGGTGAACGACTCGAACGGCGGTGCGATGCTGAACGAGCGGATGTCCGACTCCTACCGGTCCGGTGTGGACGGTTTGGCAGCGACCGACCTCGTCTCGCTGATCGCCACGGGCGACAAGCCCGCCGAGGGCTGGTCGGCCGAGCCACGCCTGTTCACCGTGCCGCTTCAGACCTTCGCCGAGAACGTCGAGAAGTTGACCGAAGAGCACTTCGGCCCGGCCGGCATCGTCGTCACCTACTCCGACGCGGAGCGGCTGCTCGAGGTGCTGCCGACGCTTCCCGGCACGCTGACCGGCACGGTGCACGCCGAGCCGAGCGAGCACGAACTGGCGGGCCGCGTCGGCACCGCGTTGCGCGGCATCGCCGGGCGGCTCATCTACAACGGCTGGCCGACCGGCGTGGCCGTGGCGTGGGGCATGCACCACGGCGGTCCGTGGCCCGCGACGACGAATTCATCGCACACGTCGGTGGGAGCGACGTCGATCCGGCGGTGGATCGCCCCGGTGAGCTACCAGTCGTGGCCGGACGAACTCCTGCCACCCGAGTTGCGAGACGCCAACCCGCTCGGCATCCCCCGCCGACGTGACGGCGTGCTCGGAGTGCACTGACCCCCTCGCGTCGGCACGCGGGTGTCCTTGACCGGTGTTCCGCGTCGAGGACACCCGCGTGCCGTTTCGGTGATCAGGCGAAGCCCACCACGGGGTGCGGGACGTAGCACTCCTCGAGCCGCGCGATCTCCTCGGGCGCGAGCTCGATGGACAGCGCTGCGACGGCGTCGTCGAGATGGTGCGGTTTGGTGGTGCCGACGATCGGCGCGGTGACGACGGGCTTGGACAACAACCAGGCCAGCGCGATCTGGGCGCGCGAGACACCGCGCTTCTCGGCGATCTCGGCGACCCGTTCGACGATCTCCCGATCGCTCTCCTGGTAGAGCTTCTTGCCGAATTCGTCGGTCTCGCTGCGCGCGGTGCTGGCGTCCCAGTCGCGGGTGAGGCGACCGCGGGCGAGCGGGCTCCACGGGATGACACCGATGCCCTGGTCCGCACACAGCGGAAGCATCTCCCGCTCCTCCTCGCGGTAGAGCAGGTTGTAGTGGTTCTGCATGGTGGTGAAGCGCGTCCAGCCGTTGCGTTCGGAGATGTGCAGCGCCTTGGAGAACTGCCACGCGAACATCGACGACGCTCCGATGTAGCGCGCCTTGCCCGCCTTGACCACGTCGTGCAGTGCCTCGAGGGTCTCCTCGATCGGTGTGGAGTCGTCCCAGCGGTGGATCTGGTAGAGGTCCACGTAGTCCATGTTCAGGCGCCGGAGGCTGTTGTCGATCTCGGCCATGATCGCCTTGCGGGACAGCCCCGCACCGTTGGGCCCCGGCCGCATCCTGCCGTGGACCTTGGTGGCGACCACGATGTCGTCGCGGTCGGCGAAGTCCGCGAGCGCCCGCCCGACGATCTCCTCGCTGCTGCCCGCGGAGTAGACGTTGGCGGTGTCGAAGAAGTTGATGCCCGCCTCGACCGCCCGGCGGATGGACTCACGGCTTTCCGCCTCGTCCAGCGACCACTGGTGCCGTCCGCGATCGGGTTCGCCGTAGCTCATGCATCCCAAGCAGATCCGCGACACGTCGAGCCCGGTCGAGCCGAGCTTCACGTACTTCATGAACTCACCCCTCGATGTGGTGGCGCCAACTCCGCACCGGCCGGCAGCCCGGCAGAGGCGGCCCCTCGTCGATCGACGTCAGCGTCTCATTCGGACCGAGATCCCGACGCCGGGGGACGTCCGGGTGGACCTCGGCGAGTGTCGGTGGCGTCTTCGCGATGACGAAGATGTCATACCCCGTCGCCGGTGCTCCAAAGCCCGGCGCACGGCGTGCACTCCTTCGCGGGAACCGACGCGGTACCGCACGTTCCGGCTCCGCTGCTCGCACAATCCACGCGATTTCGTCGGTGCCCGAAGTCATGATGACGACATGGCAGACGCAATCGTGGCTGAGGGGTTGGTCAAACGCTACGGGTCCGTTGTCGCACTGGACGGGCTCGACCTGGTGGTGCCCGAGGGCACCGTCATGGGTCTGCTCGGGCCGAACGGCGCGGGCAAGACGACTGCGGTTCGCGTGTTCACCACGTTGCTGGAACACGACGAGGGGAAGGCGACGGTCGAGGGGCTCGACGTCGTGACCGACGCGACCGAGCTGCGTCGCAAGATCGGGTTGTCCGGTCAGTACGCGGCGGTGGACGAGAACCTGACGGGGTTCGAGAACCTCGACATGGTCGGCAGGCTCTACCACCTGGGGCGGCAGCGCAGCCGGGAACGAGCGCGCGAACTGCTGGAGCGCTTCGACCTGGAGGAGGCCGCCGACCGGCCGGTGAAGGGTTACTCGGGCGGCATGCGCAGGCGGCTCGACCTGGCAGCGGCGCTGGTGGCCCGGCCCACCGTGCTCTTCCTCGACGAACCCACCACGGGACTGGACCCGCGCAGCAGGCTGGGCATGTGGGACGTGATCTCCGAACTCGTCGCCGGAGGCACGACGCTCCTGCTGACCACGCAGTACCTGGAGGAGGCGGACCGGCTGGCGGACAAGATCGCCGTCATCGACCACGGCAAGGTCATCGCCGAGGGCACCGCCGACCAGCTCAAGGACCAGGTCGGCGGGGAGCGCCTCGAACTCACGGTGGGGTCGGCAGCCGACGTCGAGACGGCACGATCGGCCCTCACGACGCTCTCGATCGGCGAGATGGCGATCGGTGATCGCAGCCACCGGCTCACCGTGCCGGTCTCCGGCGGCGCGGACGTGCTGGTAGAGGCCATCCGTCTGCTCGACGCGGAGGCGATCAAGGTGCTCGACGTCGGATTGCGCAGGCCGACGCTGGACGACGTGTTCCTGACGTTGACCGGACACGTCGCCGAGGACGAGTCGAACGACGGGGAGCGTGCGGAGTGAGTGCGATCGTGCAGGCACTGGGCGATGGGGCGGTCGTCGCCAAGCGGAATCTCATCAAGATCAAGCGGGTGCCGGACCTGCTGGTCTTCTCCACGCTCTCGCCGATCATGTTCGTGCTGTTGTTCGCCTACGTGTTCGGCGGATCGATCGACATCCCCGGCATGGACTACCGCGAGTTCCTGATGGCGGGCATCTTCACGCAGACGGTGCTGTTCGGCGCGACGATCACCGGCAGCGGGCTGGCCGAGGACATCCAGAAGGGCGTGGTCGACCGGTTCCGCTCGCTGCCGATCGCCCGGTCCGCCGTGCTGATCGGGCGCACGACGAGCGACCTGGTGAACAACGTGCTCGTCATCGTCGTCATGTCGGTCACCGGGCTCATCGTGGGCTGGCGCATTCACTCGTCACCGCTGGAGGCGCTGGGCGGGTTCGCGCTGCTGCTGCTCTTCGCCTACGCGGTCTCGTGGGGCATGGCGATCGTCGGTCTCGTGGTGCGCAGCCCCGAGGTGTTCAACAACGCGAGCTTCATCGCGATCTTTCCTCTGACCTTCATCGCCAACACCTTCGTCGAGTCGTCGAAGCTGCCCGGTGTGCTGAGGTCGTTCGCGGAGTGGAACCCGGTCTCGGCGGTCACGCAGGCGGCTCGCGAACTGTTCGGCAACACCGATCCGACCTTCCCACCACCGGACGTGTGGCCGCTGCAGCACGCGGTGCTCTCGTCGTTGCTGTGGGTGGTGGTCTTCCTCGTCGTCTTCGTACCGTTGGCCATTCGCCAGTACAAGAAGGCGGTGAGCCGCTGACGGGCCGACGCTGAAGATCGAGAACTCGATCGCGGCGAGGTGAACGGGGACCTAGCCTGGAGTACATGGCAGCAACCACCGTTGCGGGCGAGAACGTGGACATTCGCATGTGGACTCGCCCCGAGGACGTCGAGTCGCAGGCGATGCAACAACTTCGCAACATCTCCGCGCTGCCGTGGGCCGTCAAGCACGTCGCGGTGATGCCGGACGTGCACTTCGGCAAGGGCGCGACGGTCGGCTCGGTCATCGCGCTGCGCGACGCCGTCTCCCCCGCGGCGGTCGGCGTGGACATCGGTTGCGGGATGACCGCCGTGCGCACGTCGCTGCGCGCAGAGGATCTTCCCGAAAACCTGCACCGCCTGCGCTCCCGCATCGAGTCGGCGGTTCCGGTCGGCTTCAACCAGCACAAGGAGCCGGCGTTCGCCAAGCGCGACGCCGATGACTGGGAGCGTTTCTGGAAGGGCTTCGAGGACCTGACGCCCGCCGTCCGTGCGCGCAGCGAGAAGGCGCGCAAGCAGATGGGCACGCTCGGCGGCGGCAATCACTTCCTCGAAGTGTGCCTGGACACCGGCAGGCAGGTCTGGGTGATGCTGCACTCGGGCTCGCGCAACATCGGCAACGAACTGGCGCGGCACCACATCGAGGTCGCTCGCGGCCTCGCGCACAACGCCGAACTGCCCGATCCGGACCTCGCGGTCTTCCTGTCCGGCACGCCGCAGATGACCGCGTACCGCCACGACCTGTACTGGGCTCAGGACTACGCACGGCGCAACAGGTCGGTCATGCTGCGCCTGGTGTGCGACGTGCTGCGCAAGGAGTTCGCGACCATCCGGTTCGACGAGCCCATCTCCTGCCACCACAACTACGTCGCCGAGGAGACCCACTTCGGCGAGGACGTCCTGGTGACGCGCAAGGGGGCGATCCGGGCGGGACTGGGCGAGATGGGGGTCATCCCCGGCTCGATGGGCACGGGTTCCTACATCGTTCGGGGGCTGGGCAACCCGGACTCGTTCGAGTCGGCGTCGCACGGAGCGGGTCGCCGGATGTCACGCGCCAAGGCCCGCAAGACGTTCACCGCCGCCGACCTCGCCGAGCAGACCGCAGGCGTCGAGTGCCGCAAGGACACGGGCGTCGTCGACGAGATCCCTGCCGCCTACAAGGACATCGACGACGTCATCTCCAACCAGTCCGATCTCGTCGAGGTGGTCGCGAAGCTCAAGCAGGTCATCTGCATCAAGGGTTGAGAACACACTCGGCCATTGGAAGTTCGGCGAAGTTGAAACTCCCTTTTGAAACACGTTTGTCGTCACTCGATCGGCGGGAACCCCGGCCTCGTCCCCATCTACCTCCAAACGAGGAGGCTGCGATGTCAACCGGCGCCGTCATCGGCATTGTGATCGTTGTGCTGGTGGTTCTGGCCGTGGTCGCGGTGCTGCTGCGGATGTACATGCAGCGGCAACGCCTGCGCGCGAAGTTCGGCCCCGAGTACGAGCGGGCGGTGGAAACCAGCGACAACCGCCTTGCGGCGGAACGGGAACTCACCGAGCGCGAGAAGCAGCACGCCGAGCTCGATCTGCGCCCGTTGTCGCCGGCCGCCAGGGAGAACTACGCGCGCCACTGGACGCTGATCCAGGAGAAGTTCGTCGACTCACCACCCTCTGCGGTCACGGAGGCGGACCGGCTGGTCACCGATCTGATGGGTGAGCGCGGATATCCGACCGAGGGTTTCGATCAGCAGCTGACGGTTCTGTCGGTGGAGCACGCGAACACGCTCGAGCACTTCCGGAACGCGCACGACATCTCGCAGCGTCAGGACCGGGGTGAAGCCTCGACCGAGGACCTGCGCACCGCGATGGTGCACTACCGCACGCTCTTCGAGGACCTGCTGCGCACCAGCACTGGCGAGGACGGCCCCGCCGAGCCTCGTCGAGACGCCCACCGCCCGGCCTGACCCGGAGGGAGAAGACCCATGACGAACCGCGAACACCTCACCGCTGACGAACGTTCGCTCAGCACTGAGGATCTGCTGCCTCAAGAGGACCGTCCCGACGACCGCGCGACCGGCGGGGAACATGTCGCCGACGACCGACGGGACGTCGAGCAACCCCCTGCCGTCACCACCGAACGCGGTGAACCGACGGACGACGGACGACCGACGGACACACCGGGGGAGGCAGAACCGGCGACGCACAGAGCAACTGGCGCCCCCGCCGACGAGGTGCCTGCACCGCCCGCGTCGGACGAGCACCGGCCCGCCGGCGACGACGCGAGTGCTCCGCTGTTCACCGAGGACGAGGTCACTCGCTTCCGCGCGGAGTGGCGGGACCTCCAAGCGGATTTCGTGGACAGCCCGCAACAGGCGGTCCAGCAGGCTGACGCTCTGGTTGCGCAGGTCATGCAGACTCTCGCGGCCACCTTCGCCGAGCACAAGAGCACTCTTGAAGGTCAGTGGTCCAGGGGCGAGGAGGTCCAGACGGAGGACCTCCGGCTGGCACTGCGCCAGTACCGTTCGTTCTTCCACCAGCTCCTGGCGGTCTGACACCACCCAAGCGCGACCAGTGGTCCCCGATGCCGATTCGGTGTCGGGGAACCACTGCCGTGAAAGCGGTCACCACGCGGTGTTACCGGCCATCGCCGCCGAGCGACCGCAACCTCCGGGGACCGCTGTCGAGCTTCGACGGCGGGGTACCCACCGTGATGCGCGCGCTGCTCACGAAGGCACCGGCCGACGAGGCGAGCACGGGCTCGAGCGCGAGCGAGCGGATTTCCGGGATGTCCTCGGCCAGAGCGGCGATTCGGAGCACGAGGTCTTGCAGGGCGCCGAGATCGGTGGGCACACCGCCGCGATAACCGGCCAGCAGCGGTGCCGCCTTCGGAGCGCGGACGAGCGCCGCAGCGTCCACATCGGTCAGCGGAACCGCGCGGTAGGCCCGGTCTCCCAGCAGATCACTGACCACACCGGACAGTCCGAACGAGACCAGGGTGCCGAACGAGGGGTCGTCCTGCAGGCCCATCACGCACGAGATCCCCTTGGGAGCCATGCGTTGCACGTACACGTCCGGCTTGCCGGAGACCGTGACCAGACCCCGGTACGCGGCCCGAACCGCCTCTTCCGCACCGAGGTCGAGCCGCACACCGACCAGGTCCGTGCGGTGCCGCAACTCCTCGCTCGTGGACTTCATGGCGACCGGGTAACCGAGCTCCACCGCAGCATCCACCGCGTCGTCCTCGGAGGCCACCACGCGGAACGGCACCACCTCGATGCCGTAGCACGCGAGCAAACGCACCGCGGTGTCGTCGTCGACGGTGCGCTCGCCCCCGTCGGCGATCAGTTCTGCCACCAGGGCCTGCGCGGATTCCGTGTCGATCCCCTCGGGGCGGACGAAATGCCCCTGAGGCGAGAACCTCCACCGCGCGTACCGCATCACACGGGCCAGTGCGAGCACAGCGCGCTCCGGGCTCGGGTACGACGGGACCGAGCCGCGTCCGGGCGCACCCCCTGGCCCCGGCACCGCGAGCTCGTCGGGAACGCCTTCGACAGCGAGGAACGTCGAGGCGATCGGTTTGCTGGTCCCGGACTCCTCGACCACCTCGCGCAGGGCGCGCGCGTACGCGGTGCCGGGCACGGACAGCGGTGGCACGAAGACGACCACGAGCGCGTCGGCATCCGGTCGCTGCAAGGCCTGCCGCACGGCAGCGGCGAACTCGTCCGGACCACCTGCAGCGCCGATGTCCACCGGCTGGCCGGCGAGTTCGAGTCCGTGCGCCAGAGCGGTGTCGGCGGCGAGCACTCCGATGGCGGTCGAGTTCCCGACCACCGCGACCCGCCTCCCTGTGGGCAACGGCTGGTGGGCCAGCAGCAGCGAGGTGTCGAACAGCTGAGCGAGTGACTCGACCCGGATGACGCCGGCCTGCTCGAACAGCGCTTGCACGCTGGCCTCGTCCACCCGCACACCCGTCGCGGCGAGAGCGGGACTCACCGCGTGGCGACCGGACTTCACCGCGACGATCGGCTTGGAGCGTCCGAGCCTGCGGGCCAGCCGGGCGAACTTGCGCGGATTGCCGAACGACTCCAGGTACAGCAGCACGACGTCGGTCGCCGGATCTGTGTCCCAGTACTGCAGCATGTCGTTGCCGGACACGTCGGCGCGGTTGCCGGCGGAGACGAACGTCGACAGACCGAGGCCGCGTTCGGCCGCCTGCGCGAGGATCGCGGTGCCAAGGGCGCCGGACTGGCAGAAGAACCCGGTGCGGCCGCGCGCGGGCAGCCTCGGAGCCAGCGTGGCGTTGAGCCGGACCGAGCCGTCGGTGTTGATCACACCGAGTGCGTTCGGCCCGACGACGCGCATGCCGTGCGCCCGCGCCTCGGTGGCGAGCCTGCGCTCGGCGCTGAGGCCGTCCGGCCCGGTCTCGCCGAACCCGGCGGTGACGACGACCAACGCCTTCACGCCCTTGGCCAGGCACGCGTCCATGACCTCGTCCACGCTGGCGGCGGGCACCGTGACCACCGCGAGGTCGACGGCGTCGGGGATGTCGAGCACGGTGGGGTAGGCGCGGACCCCGCGGACCGCTCGGTGGTCGGGGTTGACCGGGTAGACGGGCCCGTTGAAGTCGGCGGCCAGCAGGTTGGTCAGCACCGCGTGACCGATCTTGGTGTGGTCGGTCGACGCGCCGATCACCGCGACCGAACGCGGGTGCAGCAGGTTGTGCACGCTGCGCGCCTCCGCCGCCTGCTCGCGGGCCTGTGCGACTGCGAGCGACTCCTCGGTCGGATCGATGGCGAACTCGAGGTGCAGCACGCCCTCCTCGAAGGCCCTGCTCACCTTGTACCCCGCGTCGCGGAACACCCGCACCATCTGGCCGTTCTCGGCGAGGACCTCCGCCACGAAACGGGTCAGGCCGCGCTCGCGGGCCGCCGCGGCCAGGTGTTCGAGCAGGATCGACCCCAGTCCCCTGCCCTGGTGGGCGTCCGCGACGACGAACGCGACTTCGGCGGAGTCTCCCCCGTTGAGGCGGTCGAACCGGCCCACCGCGACGATGTCGTCACCGAGCATGGCGACGAGCGCCACCCGGTTGACGTGGTCGACGGTGGTGAAACGCTCCAAGTCGCGCTGTGGGATTCGCGGGTACGGGCCGAAGTACCGGAAGTACCGGGTGCGCGCGGACAGCCGTCCGTGGAACGCCAGCAGCCGGTCGGCATCGGCGGGTGTGATGGGCCGCAGGTGGACCGTCCCGCCGTCGGACAGCACGACATCGGCCTCCCAGTGGCGTGGATGTTCGTGGCGATCTGGCACGGTCTGCTGCGCGGTCTTGGCCAGGTTCGTGTCACCGTCCACCTGCGACACTCCTCACGCTCTAGTCCCTGGGATCGTCCGGGTCGAGTCCGTGCAACGGGTACACGGCCCTGCGGGTCTCCACGATCGCGCGGTCCACCGGCTGCTCGCCGTCCCCGCCCCACGGCTCGTGCACAGCGTCGCATCCGTCGGTCATGGATGTGGGCAGCGGCCAGTTCGGCGCGATCCGCGCGGCGTGCGAGACCCAGCTCGCAGGGAGCGGGGTGTTGGGGTCGACGTCGCGGTCGAGCACCGTGGCGAGCAGATGTGTCCACGAGCGCGGCACCACTCGCAGGAGCTCGTAGCCACCGCCGCCGAGCGCGAGCCAGCGCCCGTCCGAGCACGTGTCGGCGAGCAGGCGCAGGGCGTGGTAGATGGCCCGGTGGCCGTCGACGGACAGGGCGAGGTCCGCCAGCGGGTCCTCGCGGTGCGTGTCCGCGCCGCACTGGGTGACCAGCACCTGAGGGCGGAACTCGCCGAGCAGCGCGGGGACCACGGCGTGGAAGGCACGCAGCCACGCCTTGTCACCGGTGCCCGGCGGGAGCGCCAGGTTCACGGCGGTGCCCTCGGCGCCCTTGCCACCCACCTCGTGCGCCCACCCGGTGCCCGGCCACAGGCTCATCGGGCTCTGGTGCACCGAGATGGTCAGCACCCGCGGGTCGTCGTAGAAGGCGGCCTGCACACCGTCGCCGTGGTGCACGTCGACGTCGACGTAGGCGATGCGGTCGAAGCCGTGGTCGAGCAGCCATGCGATCGCCACTGCGCAGTCGTTGTAGACGCAGAACCCCGCGGCGTGGTCGCGCATGGCGTGGTGCAGGCCGCCCGCGATGCTGATCGCGCGGTCGGTCTCGCCCGAAGCGATCCGCTGTGCCGCGGCCAGTGACCCGCCGACCACCAGTGCGGACGCCTCGTGCATGCGGTCGAACACCGGGTTGTCCGCGGTGCCGAGCCCGTGTCCCACGTCCCACGCCGCGGTCGGCGCCGCCTGCACGGCGCTGAGGTAGGCGGCCTCGTGCACCCGCTCGATCTCGGCGTCCGCAGCCCGTTCGGGACGGATCAGGTCCACGCCGTCCAGCACACCCAGCGCGGTGGCCAGCCGGACCGTGAGATCCAGCCGGACCGGGTTGAGCGGGTGGTCGGGTCCCAGGTCGTAGCCGAGGAAGGACTCGTCCCAGACGACTGCGGCTGCGTTGCCCATGTCCGCAACCTACCGACCGAACGGCCTGCTGCGTCAGCACAGCTTGGTCGCGCGGCGTCGTGCAACGGCGTGCGACCTCTGAAGTCTGCGCGACGAAGCGCACGGAACACCCATATCGCCGCGGAAGCGCATGCCGCAGAACGGGGTCTGGACACCACATGCACTCGCGGCGACTCACCGCCATGACCGCTGTCCTGTCACTGGCGCTGACGCTCGGTCTCACCTCGTGTGCCCAGCAGATCGGCGGGACCCCGATGGCCGCCGCGGGATGCTGGCGGCCGAGCAGCCCACCTCGACGAAGGCCCCGGCCAGGGCCACGTCGGCCACGCCTCCGAGTGGTACCACGAAGACCGCGAAGGTCAAGATCACCAACAAGAAGAAGACGACCGGCTACGAGGACTGCGCCCTCCTCACGCCCGCCGACATCGAGCAGACCATCGGCGGCAAGGCGAGCGGTGAGAAGGGATGCGTCCAGAGCACGGAGTCCCCCGCGATCGTCGTGCTCTTCACAGTCACGCTCGGCG
>DASYMV010000040.1:0-10989 GCA_036008865.1 Pseudonocardiaceae bacterium
CGGTCGTGGCTTCACGACCCAGTTGCTGGTGCAGATCGCGCTTGATCCGCGCGAGCTTGTTGACCTGCTCGACGAGGTGGACGGGAAGACGGATCGTGCGCCCTTGGTCCGCCATTCCACGGGTGATCGCCTGGCGGATCCACCAGGTGGCGTACGTGGAGAACTTGAAACCCTTGGTGTAGTCGAACTTCTCCACCGCGCGGATCAGTCCGAGGTTGCCTTCCTGGATCAGATCGAGCAGTGGCATTCCGCGACCGGTGTATCGCTTGGCAAGCGAAACGACGAGTCGGAGATTCGCTTCCAGAAGGTGGTTCTTGGCGATCTTGCCGTCACGCACGAGCGCGGACAGTTCGGAGCGGCGGGTGGGGGAGAGGCGCGCTGAGGTCTCGAGCATGTGCTGCGCGAAGACACCCGCCTCGATCCTCTTGGCCAGTTCGACCTCGTCGGCGGCTGTGAGCAGCGCGGTCCGGCCGATGCCGTTCAGGTACACCCGAACGAGGTCGGCCGCCGGACCCTGCGCGTCGAGGTCCATCTCGGCGGTGTTCACAGTGCTTGC
The DNA here is from genome assembly GCA_036008865.1 of Pseudonocardiaceae bacterium. Classification (GTDB taxonomy): domain Bacteria; phylum Actinomycetota; class Actinomycetes; order Mycobacteriales; family Pseudonocardiaceae; genus DASYMV01. Next base: position 557 of record DASYMV010000040.1, read on the forward strand.
CTCGACCTCACGGTCGAAGATCTTCGGGACGGTCATGGAGCTCCCTCCCCCTGTCGCGGGCTGGCGTGCGGGCGCGTCACACACCTGCGCGGCGTTGCGCGGCGAGCCTTCGGCGACGGCTCCGGGACCATCGCGCGCGGGCTGGACACTTGGGGAAACGAGCGACATGAACAATTCGTTCCCGTCTCCCCGCTGAGAAGACGTCGGTGCGGTCACACCGGTTGCTCCACCTATCCTGAGGATTGACTGAGAAGGACTTCTCAGACTTCCACCAACACGGTGAACGGACCGTCGTTCACGCTGTGCACGGACATCATCTCGCCGAACCGTCCGGTTTCCACTACAGCGCCCTTCGCGCGCAGTTCCGCGATCACCGCGTCGATCAACGGCTCCGCGTGTTCGGGGCGCGCGGCGGCCGTCCACGAGGGCCGCCTGCCTTTCCGGGTGTCGCCGTACAAGGTGAACTGGCTCACCACCAGCAGCGGTGCGCCGGTGGTCGCGCTCGACTCCTCGTCGCGCAGGACCCGCAACTCGTGCAGCTTGCGCGCCATCACCGGCACCTGCGCGGGGGTGTCGTCCCGATGCACTCCCAGCAGCACGAGCAGGCCGGGTTCGCGGATGGCGCCGACGACCTCGCCCTCAACGGTCACGCTCGCCTCGGTGACCCGCGCGACCACCGCTCTCACTGGACCGGGACCAGCATGCCGTGCCGCACGAGATCGCGGACCACGGGGAGCGCGGCGCTGATCAAGGCGTCCAGCGGTTGGTCGTGCGCGAACGACAGCAGGGTCACGAGGTCCTCCAGCGGCAACGCGCCGCGGCACCCCGCCAGGAGCGCGGCGGCGAGCTCGTCGAGCTCGTGCTGCCAGCCCGGACCGTCGGTGCGGTGCAGCCTGCGCACGACAGCAGACCAGCCGTCCTCGCTCGGCGAGGAGACCTCTTCGAGCAGCACGGTGTCCGGCACCGCGAAGCGCGTCGCGAGCAGCGCTTCAGCGGAACCGTTGGTGCGCAACCAATCCACGCGGTCCAGCCACGCTGCGCTCTCCGGACCCAGCGGGTCGTCGTAGGCGTGACGCAGGTCTTCGCAGACGATCTGCGAGGCGTGGCCGCCACTGGTGCGGCGAAGCGTGACGAAACCGAATCCGATGCCTTCGACGTCGTTCTGGGCGAACCAGTCGAGCCACGCACCGGCCTTCTCGCGACCCTCGGCCGAACGCGGGTCGACGCCCGCGTCCCGCAGCCACGTGCCGACGTACAGCGTCGGGTCGGCGATGTCGCGCTGCACGAACCACGCGTCGACGCCGCCGTGTTGAACCATCGTGGGCGGCAGCCACGACGCGACCCGTTCGGACCAGTCCTGCCCGCGCACGTGCAGCCAGGACGCCAGCAGCTGGCCGACTCCGCCCTCGTTGAGGAACGACGGCATCTGCCGCACCACGAGCGCGCTCGCGTCGTCACCACCGAGACCGGAGTCGCGGTAGACGTAGTCGACCCGCGGCGGGCCGACGACGAACGGGGGATTGCAGACGACCTGGTCGAAACGGCGGCCCGCCACCGGTGCGAACCACTCGCCCCGGCCGAGTTCGACGTCCAGCTCGTTCAGCCGGAACGTGCCCGCCGCCAGGGCCAGCGCGCGCTCGGACAGGTCGGTGGCGGTGATCCTGCGGGCGTGCCGGCTGGCGTGCAGAGCCTGCACACCGCAGCCCGTGCCCAGATCGAGCAACGTGTCGACAGGACGACGCGCGGTCGCGCGGGCGAGACTGATCGAGGCGTGGCCGACGCCCAGCACGTGGTCGGCGGGCACCGGGCCGCCGCGCTGGTCGGAGTCGAGGTCTGCGATCACCCACCAGGAGCTGTCCTCGTCGCCGTGGGGCCGGACGTCCAGCCCGGCGCGGAACGTGCCACCGTCGGCGCGCAGCAGTTCGCCTGCCACGGCATCGGCGAGCGGCAGCGGTCCCAGCGCGGCGCGCACGTCGGACTCGGGTTCGGCGTCGCCCAGCAGGAAGAGCCGGATCAACGTGCCCAGGGGGCCGGCTTCACGGCTCGCGCGCCGGGCGGCCTCGGGCTCGCCGCGGCCGAGCGCCGCGTGGGCCTGCGGTCCGAGCGCGTCGACGACGCCGTCGGCGTGGTAGCCGGTGGTCTGGAAGGCCTCGCGGAGCCGGCTGCACAGGTCGGCGGAAAGATCAGGTAGCACGGGTCCCCATGCTTCCATCCGCGCGAGTCGAACGTTCAAGCACCACGAGTCGAACGTTCAAGCACCCCGAGTCGAACGCTCAGGTACCAAGCTCTCCCCGCTGCGTGCTGATCGACAGCGCGATCGCCATGGCCAGGCGCTGCTGCGGGTCGTCCAAGGGCAGCTCGGTGACCTCTGCCATCCGCTGCAGCCGATACCGCAGCGTGTTGGGGTGCACGCGAAGCTCCCTCGCGGCCTGCCGGGCGTCGCCCTGCGCGGCGAGCCACGCCCGCAACGTCGCGGCGTACTGCGTGCCGTTCTCGGCGTCGTGGCGAAGCAGGTTTGCCACCGGCCCGCGGGTGGGCAGCCGTCCGGTGTCCGCCGCCGCCGCGAGGCGGTGCAGCAACACCTGCGCCCAGGCGTTGTCGTAGACCACGGGCTCGTCCGCGGACAGCGCCAGGCACTCGTCGGCCTCGCGACGGCTGACCGGCAACTGCGCGGCGTCCGCGCATCCGCCGATGCCCGACTGGACCGTCGCCTCGGCGGGCAGTTCGCGGGCGAGCGACCGCACCCACGCCAACGCGTTGCCCGCCTTCTCCCCGCACGGCACGACGGTGTAGAGCACGTTGCCGAACAACGCGCTGCGCCCCGGCCGTGACCAGCCGAAACCGGAGGTCGCACGTTCGAACGCCAACAGCGCGGCGCCGTGCTCGCCCTCGCCCGCGTGCGCCTGCACGGCGATCACCCGCAGGTCGGTGGCGGGCAGCCCGAGCCGCGCGAGCGCCGCGGGCGTGCCCGCGGGAGAGCTGAGCAGGCTGATCACCAGGTCCGCCTCGGCCTGCCGCTCCAGGTCCGCGCTCGCGCGCGCCCTGAGCAGGTGCAGCGCCGCGGTACGCGCGCCGTCGACGAGTGCCGCGTTCGCCGCCGGCGACACGGGGTCGTCGACCTCCACCCACACCGAGCCGAGCAGTTCCCGACCCGCGCGCACCGCCGCGACGAGACGCCCGCCCAAGCCCTCGGTGAGCTTGGGCACGAAGATCGGCTCGTCCGAGCTCGCCAGGTGGCTGAACACGCCGTACTCGTCGAGCGCGCTGCGCGCCTCCTCCGGTACGCGCCGTCCGAGGATCGTCTGGATCCGCACGGGGTCGACGTCCTGCTGCCGGTGGGAGTAGGCGAGCACTCGCGACTGCTGATCCTCGATCGTCACCGGACCGTCGACCACCGCGGCGATCGCGTCGGCGAGCGCGAAGAGGTCACCGGGACCTTCGGACTTGCGTTGCCCCCCGAGCACCAGTGTCTGCGTCACGTTCGCGAGCTGGCTCCAGGGCACATCCGGGTCCACGAGCAGCACCGCCGCGCCGGACCGCTTCGCCGCAGCGGCGATCCGCTCGTCGAGCGGTGGTCTGCCGTGCAACACCACGGCGGCCGCGTTCGTGCTGCCCACCAGCCGGGCGGCGGCTGGGACCGACGCGGTGCCCAGCCCCAGCAGGACGTCGTCGGGCGCCGCCACGGGCGTCTCCGCCGGATCATGCAGGGCGACACCGCGCAGTTCCACGTCACGACCGCGCGGCGCGCAGCTCAGGTGCGTGCCCAAGCCGCCGAGCACGTCGACCAGTCGATCAAGGGCGACCACCTGCGGATCGTATCCGCGCTGCCGGGCCGGACGCTGCGCGATCAACGGACTGTGGCCGTCGAGTCGCGCCGCGCGGTCGGGCGTGATCGGATCGAGTTCACGTCCCCTGCATCCCCGGAGCGCCCCTGTGTCGAGCCACTTCGCGGTACTCGGAATGAACATCCGCAGCGGCGAGGACCTCGCAGGTCTCGTCGAAGCCGTGCTCGGCACCGGAGAGTTGGTGCCGGCCGATCCGGAGAGCGACGACCTGGTCTGGGTCGACCCGTCCGGAGCGGGGCTGCTGCTGGAGCTCACCGGCACCAGCGTGGCCGGCGTGCTCCCGTTCTTCACCGGCGGTGGGCTCGTGCCCGTCCGCGGTGTCGCCGTGGTCGCGGACGATCCGGACGTCGCGACGATGGAGGTCCTGGACCAGGACGGCGGGCTCTGCTACCCGATCGCCGCCGAACTGGTGGACCGCGGTGCCTTGCGTGCGAACGGGGGTGTCACCGATGAGGCGCAGGTGGCGTTCGCGGGCCTCGCCGAGTCGATCACGGTGCACCGGGATCTCGACGCTTTCCACGTGACCGAGCGGCAGTTCGCCGCCAACGCGTTCGTGCCGAGCGGGCTCTTCGTCGCCGACGGCGGCCAGACGCCCACCGCGCACGCGGTCGTCAACGGCACCGTGCGCGCCGCGGAATCGCGGACCAACGAACTGACCGGGCTGACGTTCGTGCGGATGACCGTGTCGACCTTCGGCATGGACGCCTTCGAACTCGTCGCCGCGAGCACGGACGTCACCGGTGTTCCCGAGCCCGGCGCCGTGGTCGAGGCCACGGCCTTCATCACCGGCCGTCTCGCTCCTGCCTGATCCGTGCTTGACGTGCTCCCCGTCGTGGTCTCGGTCGTGCGTGCTGTCGCACGCCGGGCAGGTCCAGGTGCGGACCTTCAACGGCATCTGGTCGACCACGTGCCCACATCACGAGGACGTCTTGCTCGAGGCAGCCACCGGGACACTCGGTGCACGGTGCGCCCGTACCGTGCGGCCTTCTCCTTGATCAGCCGCACGAACTGGGCCCAGCCGGCGTCGTGGATGGCGCGCGCCAACCGGCGGTTTCGCACCATCCCGGTGATGTTGAGATCCTCCACGTGGACCGCTTGGTTGTCGCGGACCAACGCCAAGGCCTGCTTGTGGTGGTAATCCCGGCGGGCCCGGGCGACCTTGCCGTGCTGCACCGCCACCTTCCGCCGGGACTTCGCCCGGTTCTTACCGCCCCGGGCCCGGCGGCCTGCTCCCGCTGCAGCCGGCCAGCGTGCGTTGCCCGCGCTGCAGGTGTTTCGGGTTGGCGATGTCCCGCCGCCGGCCGTCGGTGTCGGCCACCGTGGCCAGCCGGGCGATGCCCAGATCCAGCCCGGCCTCCCGCTCGAGCACCGGCAGCGGCGTCGGCGCGACCTCGTCCAGCCACGCCCGGTCCTCGCGGGTCTTGGCGCAGGTGATCACCCGGCACTGCACCTCCGCCGGGCCGATCTTCTCCCCCGCCGCGCGGGCGTCCTCCCGCGCCCGGACGGCGTCGTTGAACACCACCCGGCAACAGCCGAACGTCCGGGCCAGCAGGCCCTGCTGAACCCCGGTGGGTTCGATCCGGTAGCGGTAGCGGGCCAGCACAACGATCACCATATTCGCCGCCACCGACACCACCGGGCGCCCGCACCAGCACAGATCGGCCATCCCCGCCCTGAAGGACGGGGCTTGCGCCGATGGGTTCCTGGTCACTCGTTGTGCGAACAACGGACAGACGGGTGTTTCATGGACGGGGACGTGGGACCATGGATGTGGAGGTGGTGACATGAGGGGCCACGAGCAGGACGGCACCCCGGTGCTCATCACCGAGGCGGCCATTTCGTACGAGGACCAGCACAAGGCGCGCAAGCGGAAGTACGCGATCATCATGATCGCGCGCATTCCCTGCCTGATCCTCGCGATGGTCTTCATTCAGACCTGGTGGCTCGCGCTGGCGTTCCTCGTGCTGTCCGTGCCGTTGCCGTGGATCGCCGTGCTCATCGCCAACGACGGCCCGCCGCGCAAGGTCGAGAAGGCCAGCCGCTACCAGGCCGAGCGGAAGGTGCTGGAAGCCCGCGATCACCCGGTGATCGAAGGCTGACCCCCGACCGAGCCGACCGCGCGCGCTCCGGCTCGAACGCCTCCCAGCAGCGCTTCGCGCTTCGGCGCCCCGTCGAGCCAGGCGGCGAGGAGTCCTGCGTCGAACGCATCGCCCGCGCCCGTCGAGTCGACGCACTCGGCCGGAACGGCGGGCACGGAGACGATCTCTTCAGCGTCCACCCAGCTGGCACCGTCGGCTCCGGCGGTCACGACCACCGAGCCCACCGCGTCGAGAAGTGCCTCGGCCGCGGCCGGATCAGCGGAGCCGGTCAACGCGATCAGCTCCTCGGTGTTGGGCAGCAACAGGTCCACACCGCGGACGTCCTCGAGGAACATCTCGGGATCGTGGATCAACGCCGCCGACTGCGGGTCGACTGACGTCGTCAGGCCCGCCGCGCGTGCCGCAGCGAGGACCGCCAGTGCGGCGGGTCGCGACGAGGCGTCGAGGAGCACGTATCCGGACAGGTGCAGGTGGGCCGCGCCCGACAGCAACCCGGGATCGAGGTCGTCGGGGCAGAACCGCGCGTTCGCGCCTCGGTCGGGCAGCATGCTGCGCTGCCCGTTCTCGTCCACCAGCACCACGACGCAGCACGTGGCCGCCTCCGGGTCGACGGCGAACGCGCACCGCACACCCACCGCGGTCAGCTCGGCGTGCACCTGCCGGCCCGCGGAGTCCGCGCCCACCCTGGCGACCAGCACCGGGTCGGCGCCGCTCGCGGCGAGCCACACGGCTGTGTTCGCACCTGCGCCACCCGGCTCGATCGTGACCCTTGCGCGGACGTCCCCGCCGAGCACGACCGGACCGGTGTGCCGGGCCACCACGTCCAGACCGGCGTCGCCGACGACCACGACGGTTGTGTTCACCGCGCGAGCTCCACGGCGACCTCGGCGGCGAGCGCGGCGTTGGACAGCACCAGTGCCTCGTTCGCGTCGAGGCTCACACCTGCGCTGCCCGTGTGGAAGTGCTCCAGCAGCACCGGCGTGACGTCCTTGCCGTGCACGCCACGAGTGCGCAGCAGTTCCAAGCCCTCGTCCAGCAACCGGTCGTGCAGTCCGCGCTCGACCTCGAACTCCTCCGGCACGGGGTTGGCGAGCAGCACGCCGGAGCGACCCGGCACCTGCGCGCGGTGCGCCACGACCACCGCGGCGGCCTGCTTGGCGTCATCGACCCGCCACGGCACGTCGAAGTCGGACTCACGCAGGTAGAACGCCGGGAACCGGTCGATGCGGTAGCCCAGGACGGGGACCGATCGGGTCTCCAGCAACTCCAGCGTCGCGCCGATGTCCAGCACGGACTTCACGCCCGAGCAGACCACGAGCACCGGCGTGGAGGCCAGCACGTCGAGATCGGCGGAGACGTCCCACGAGGTCTCGGCGCCGCGGTGCACGCCACCGAGGCCCCCGGTCGCGAAGACGCCGACGCCCGCCGCGTCGGCCAGCGCCGCGGTGCTGGCGACGGTGGTCGCGCCGTCGCGTCCGAGTGCGAACGCCGGGCCGAGATCACGACGGGAGAGCTTCACCAGACCGGCTTGCGGGTCGCACACCCGGTCCAGCTCGGACGGACTGAGGCCGATCACCGGGACGCCGTTCAGCACCGCGATCGTGGCCGGCACCGCACCAGCGGACCTCACCACGTCCTCCAGCCGACCCGCGACCTCGCGGTTGCGGCCGGGCGGCAGCCCGTGGGCCAGCAGCGTGCTCTCCAGCGCCACCACTGCCCTGTTCTCGGCCAGTGCGTCGGCGACTTCCTCGGCGATCCTCACCGAAGACCTGCTTGCAGGGCCGAGCATCTTCGTAGTCACGAGGGGCCATCATCCCAGGTACGCTCGGTGTGTGAGCACGCAGACTCTCCCTGACGTCGAGACCCGGCCGGAAGGCACGGACCACACCGGGGACGACACCCCGAAGATGTTCCACTACGTGCGCAAAGCCAAGATCGCGGAAAGCGCGGTCATGGGCACGCACGTGGTGGCGTTGTGCGGTGAGGTCTTCCCGGTGACCAAGTCGCCCAAGCCCGGTTCACCCGTGTGCCCGGAGTGCAAGGAGATCTACGAGAACTTGCCGCCCGGTGGCGACGACGACTGAGACCCGCTGATCGACCCACGTGAGTGAACGGGCTTTTCGTTCACTCACGTGGATCGCCGTGCGGCGATTGCGCCCGCAGCGGTGTGGTGGGCGTCGTGTCCGCGGGAGAGGGTGCCGACCCGAGCTGCGGCTGCTCGTGGAACGCTTCGACCGGTTTCCACGGCTCTTCTTCGGAGCGGATGCGCTCCGCGGCGCGTTCCATCTCCAGACGTCGCCACCTGCGCCGCTGCCGACGCGTCATCTTCGCGGGCCACATGTCCTGGATCGCGCTGTTGAAGTACGCGCCGAGGCAGATCGCGAGCCCGATGAAGTACGCGAACAGCAGGAACGCGATGGGAGTGGCGAGCGCACCGTAGGTGTAGCCGGTCGTGGTGATCCACTGGATGTAGAGCCGCAGCCCGATGCTCGACAGCAGGAAGACCGCCATCGCGAGCACCGCGCCGGGCACGAGGCGGTGCCACGGCAGCTTGCGCGGGAGCGAGAGCTTGTAGAGCGTCGTCAGCGCCAGGATGAGCAGCAGGGCGATGCCGGGGTAGTAGAACTTGCCGAGCCAGTCGGCGATGAGGGGCTGCCAGCTGTCCGGGAACAGCCTCGTCAGCAGGTCCGGCCCCAGCGCCAGCACCGGCAGTCCGACGATCAGCAGGATCAGACTCGCCACGTACAGCAACAGCGCGAAGATCCGCTGCCACACCTCGTTGCGCACGCCGTACTGGTCGTGGGCAACGGTGATCGCGTCGACGAACGACGACATCGCCGACGACCCCGCCCACAACGAGATCAGGAAGCCGACCGACACGATCTCACCCTTGCCGGTGGTGAGGATCTGCGTGACCGTCGGTTCGATGACACCGGCCACGACGTCGTGGCTGAAAATCGTCCGGCAGAAGGCGATGATCTTCTCGTGCACCGCGCGCACGACCTCGGGGCCGAGCCAGTCGCCGATGTAGCCCAGGCTGCCGAGAAGCCCCAGCAGCAGCGGTGGGAACGACAGCGTCTGCCAGAACGCGGCCTCCGCGGCTTCGGAGAAGATGTTGAAGTCCCACGCCTTGGACAGGGTGCGCGCCATCAGACGCAGCGGCCCCGTGGCCGTCGGCTCCTGACCGACACCGGGCTTGCCGCGTGCGTTGTCGTCCGTCTGCGCACCCATTGCAGAGCCAAGCATGGTGCATCGCGCCGGGTTTCGCGGCACTGACCGGGGAATTGGCGCGGGTGTCGCGTCGGTGGCAAGCGCGAGCCGCCGCAAGAGGTAGGCTCTCCCACGCCCTCACCGGGCTCCCGGCGATGTTGCGGGACCAACCGGCCTGAGGGCATTTGCCTGTCCGCCAGCGTGTTGCAGTGCCGCTCGACCTGCGAGAGGAGCGAGGAGTTCGTGGCCCAGCCCGAGGCCCCGGTCCAGGAGGTCAAAGCCAGGCCACTGCGCGCCTGGCAGCGCCGCGCTCTGACCAAGTACCTGGCTGCCAAGCCGAAGGACTTCCTGGCGGTCGCGACGCCGGGAGCGGGGAAGACCACCTTCGGCCTTCGTGTCGCCGCCGAACTGCTCGCCGACCGCACCGTCGAAGCGGTCACGATCGTCACGCCCACCGAGCACCTCAAGCACCAGTGGGCCGACGCGGCGGCCGAGGTGGGCATCGCGATCGACTCGAACTTCCGCAACACCAACGCGGTGACCTCCCGCGACTACCACGGCGTCGCCGTGACCTACGCCCAGGTCGCCGCCCATCCGACGTTGCACCGCGTGCGCACCGAGAACCGCAAGACGTTGGTGCTGCTCGACGAGATCCACCACGGCGGTGACGCCAAGTCCTGGGGCGACGCGATCCGCGAGGCGTTCACGCCCGCCGTGCGGCGGCTGTCGTTGACGGGAACACCGTTTCGCAGCGACGACTCGCCGATCCCGTTCATCTCCTACGAGCCGGGCCCCGACGGTGCGATGCGCAGCCGAGCGGACCACTCCTACGGCTACTCCGACGCGTTGCGCGACGGCGTCGTCCGGCCGGTGCTCTTCCTCGCCTACTCCGGTGAGGCGAGTTGGCGCACCAGCGCGGGCGAGGAGTTCACCGCCCGCCTCGGCGAACCGCTGACCCAGGAGCAGACCGCGAGGGCGTGGCGGACCGCACTCGACCCAACGGGGGAGTGGGTCCCGTCGGTGCTCGTCGCCGCTGACATGCGCCTGACCCAGTTGCGGGGTGGCGGCGTGCCGGACGCGGGTGGCCTGGTGATCGCCACCGACCACGTCACGGCCAAGGCCTACGCCGAGATCCTGAAGCGGGCCACCGGGCACGACGCGGTGCTGGTGCTGTCCGACGATCCGAAGGCCTCCGGCCGGATCGCCGAGTTCTCGAAGTCCGACGAGCGCTGGCTGATCGCCGTGCGGATGGTCTCCGAAGGCGTCGACGTCCCGCGCC
>DASYMV010000041.1:0-5528 GCA_036008865.1 Pseudonocardiaceae bacterium
CCGACGTCCGTCCACTGCAGACCGAAGCGGCTGTGCCGTGCCTCGTCGAGGTTCCGGCGCACCGTGTCCGCCCAGCGCAGCACCTCGGCCAGTTCACCGCCGGCCAGCGCGCTCGCGAACACCGCGTTCAGCGCCGACTCGCCGAGCCCGTCGTCCCCGATGTGGTGCTGGCCCGAATCCACCAGCAGTTCCCAGGTCCGCGCGTTGAGCGGATCGGGCAGGCGGAACGGGTGGTCGTGCAGGGAAATCGTGGTGCCGGAGAGCAGGTGACGCAGCCGCGCGTCCAAATCGGCGCTCAGCTCCGGTGCCGCGGCGGGCAGCCGGCCGAGGTCGGCGGCGAGGGGCACGATGGAGGAGACGGTCACAGCTGCACGTCCTTCGTCTCACGCATCCGCCAGAAGACCACCGTGGCGATGAGCGCGACCACGATGACGTAGACGGGCGCCAACGCGTACAGGTGGTGATTGGCGAACGACTCCATGATCAGGGGCGCGGTCCCGCCGAACAGCGCGCCGCACAACGCGTACGGCAGGGCGATGCCGACCGTGCGGACGCGCGCGGGGAACAGTTCGGCGTACAACGGCGTCAGCGTGGCGCTGCTGAACGCCTGGAGCACGATCCCCACCACGGACACGAGAAGCAGCGTGCCGAAACTGCCGTCCAGGCTCCGCAGCAACGGCCACGCGAGCACGACCATGCCGATCGAGTAGATCAGCAGCGTGGGACGCCGCCCGACGCGGTCGGACAGGATGGCGGCGAACGGCAGCACGAGGACGAACACCGCCAACGAGATCGTGTTCGCCAGCGACGCCTGGGACTTGGGGATGCCTGTCGTGATGTTCGCGTAGGCAGGCATGTAGGTCAGCCACATGTAGTAGGTCACGAAGCCCGACAGCGACAGCCCCGCCAGCAGCAGTGCGGACCTGCGGTGCGTCGTCAGCATCTCGCGCAACGGACTGGCCGAGACCGTGCCGTGCTCGGTGAGCTTGCGGTAGGCCTCCGGCTCGTCGGCGGTCATCCGCACCCACAGTCCGATGAGACCGGCCACCGCACCGAGCACGAAAGGCACCCGCCATCCCCAGCTCTGCATCGCGCCGTCGTCGAGCAAGGACGTCAGCAGCGTGACCGAAGCGGAGGCGGCGAGCGCGCCGAGGCCGACGCTGACCTGCTGGAACGACGCGGTGAAGGCTCGCTTGCCCGGAGCGGCCCACTCGGCGAGGAATGCCGACGACGAGCCGTACTCGCCGCCGGTGGCGATGCCCTGCACCAGTCGGGCGAGCACCACCATCGCCGGAGTCAGCCAACCGGCCGACGCGTAGCTCGGTGTGACCGCGATGAGCAGGCTGGCGCCTCCCATCAACAGGATGGTCACGGTCAACCCCGCCTTGCGTCCCTTGCGGTCGGCGTACGCGCCGAGGATCGCGGCGCCGACCGGCCGCATCAGGAACGAGATCGCCAGCACCACCAGCGCGGACACCCGCTTCGAGGCTCCGCTACCGGGAAACAGTTCCAGCGCGAAGAACGGGAAGAGGAACGAGTAGAGCGCCCAGTCGTACCACTCGACGAAGTTGCCGATGGTGCCCGCGAAGACGGCCTTCGTCCGGCCGGTCCGTGTTCGGGTGTCCTGCGGGGCTGCCAGACCGCTCGCCATCTGTCCTCCTCTGGTGCGGGTGCGACGTTCCGGCATAGGATGCGCCGAGCTGAGTGAATAGAGCTAGTTCAAGCTGTTGATTGATATGAACAGGCTCTCATCAACACAGTTATGAGTGAAAGAGGCGCTCCCATGGATGGGCGGAAACGGACACTGGACCCGGTGGACCAGCGTCTCGTCGCAGCGCTCCTGGTGCATCCGCGGGCCACCTGGGGAGTGGTCGCAGAGGCGCTCGGCATCCCCGAGTCGACCGTGGCGCGTCGCGGTCAACGACTGTTGTCGACCTCGGTCGTGCACGTGCTCGGCACCCTGGACGTCATCGCCAGCGGCCGAGGAACGCCGGTCATGCTCCGGGTGTCCTGCGTGCCGGGGAACGCATCCCATGTCGGGCGTGATCTGGCTCTGCGCAAGGACATCTGGGTGGTGCACCTGCTGTCCGGCTCGGTGGACTGCACGGCGGAGATGGTGGTCAGTTCCACCGCCCATCTGGCCGATCTCGTCCTCGACGACATGGCGCGCATGCCCGGAGTGGCGTCCACCAGCAGCTACGTGGTGATCCGCCGATTCGCGACCGCGCACGGCTGGGACGCGGGTCTCCTCACGCCGGAGGAGGTGCGGCAACTGCGCTCCACCAGGGTGGACCTGTGGAGCCATGCCGAACTCCCCCTGCCGTCACAAGCCGAACTGACCGAAGTGGACGAGGCCGTCCTGGCCGCTCTGCAGGAGGACGGCCGGATGCGGTGGACCGATGTCGCCGCGCGAGCAGGCGTCATGGAGCGCACCGCACGGCGCAGGGCGGGCGAACTGATGCGGCGCGGCCTGCTGCGCATGCGCGCGGTCATCGACCCGGCAGTGCTCGGACTGAACGTGCGCGCGTTGCTGTGGCTGCGGGTGGATCCGGCGCACCTCACCGCGGTGGGGCAAGCCCTCGCCAAGCACCACGCCGTCCTGTTGCTGGCGGCGACGGCCGGCGAGTTCAACCTGGTCGGCGAGATCGCCCTGCCCAGTCATCAAGCCCTGTACGAGTTCCTGACCACAGTCATCGGTCCTTTGCCGGGTGTGCGGGACGTCGACGTCAACCTCGAACTGCGCACCGTCAAGCGCGCGGGCGAGATCACCCCGGACCTCATCGACCACGAGTCCGGAGAGAGCGAGCACACATGAACGACACGCCGACGAACGACCAGCGCGGAACGGTGCCCCCTGCACGCAGCATGCCGGTGTTCGCACCCCTGTACGCGGTGGGAACCGAACGGGCCAGCCTGGATTGGCTGTCAGTGGTGTACCGGACGGATCCAGAGGTGGTCGAGGCGGTTCTGCCCGCTCCGCTGACCCCGGACAGCGAACCTGAGGTGATCATCTGGGTGGCGCGCTTCCTCACCGCGAGCTTCGAGAGCGACGGTCAGGTGGTGGGTGAGCTGCCGAGCTACGAGCAGGGAGGCGTGTGCGTGCGGAGCACCCTGCGCGGCGAGTCCGGCGCCTACCCGCTGGTGTCCTACATCGCAGGACTCAATCACGGGTTCACCGGCCGCGAGCTGTTCGGTCTGCCCAAGAAGCAGGCGCAGCGGGTTGAGCTCGAGGTCGCAGGCGACGCCGTGCGCGCGGAGATCCTGACCACCGCGCAGGTTCCGGTCGTGCGCATCGAGGGCGATCTGGGACCGAGCACGGATCGGCTGGTGCCGGACTGGTTCAGCCGGCAATTGAGCCTCAAGATCATCCCGCGGGCTGACGGGCGCGGGTTCGACGTCAACCGCCTCGTCCGGATCCCCTTCGACTTCTCCGATCAGGCGGATGTCCGGGCGGTCGACGCGTCCGTGCGGCTCACCCCGTCCGGGAGCGACCCGCTGCACCTGTTGCCGGTGCGAGGTGTGACCAGGGCGGCGTTCGGGTCCACCAGCCTTCGAGTCGGGTACGGCGAGTACCTCGACGAGGTGAATCACTTCCCGACGTTCGGGGTCCCCGGTACGTGACGTCGGAGGACCTGCTCGTAGATCGTCAGCACCTCTTCGGTGAGGCCGTTCCAGTCGTACCTCGTCACCCGCTGCCGTCCCGCTGCCGCGAGGCTGTCGGCCAAGTTGCTGTCGGTGAGCACCCGACGCAGAGCCATGGCCAGCGCCTCGTGGTCACCGGGCGGAACGAGCAGGCCGTTGATCTCGTGTTCCACGACGTCGACGATCCCGCCCGTGGCGGAGGCGACGACGGGAACACCGGCATGCATGGCCTCCAGCATCACCACGCCCAGCTCCTCGTACCGCGAGGGCAGCGCAAGGACGTCGGCGCCGCGCAGCACGCCGGGAATCTGGTCGTGCGGAACGAATCCGCGGAAGTGCACGCGTTCGCTGACCCCGAGCCTCTTGCTGAGCAGTTCCAACGCGTGCCGCTCGTTGCCGTCACCGACCAGGACGACCTGGGCCTCCGGCAGCAGCGAAGCGGCCCGCACCAACACGTCCACCTGCTTCTGCGCGTGGAACCGGCCGAGGTAGAGCACCCTGGGCCTGGGGAGGTCTGCCAGCAGGTCTCCGTCGGCCGCGGCTCGCGCGAACAGGGCAGGTTGCACACCGGGAGGCACCAGGTGGACCCGCTCCGGCGGGACCCCGTCGGCCATCACGAGCTCGGCGAGCCGCCGCGTGATGGCGATGAGGGCGTCCGCCTCGGAGGCACCCCATCGCTCCAGCCGGCCGCCGAGGATCTTCAGCAGCGCCGAGCGGGGGTTCGTGACGGTGATGGTGTGGTGCAGGCTCGTGTGCACCGTGAGCACGAACGGAAGCCGGTGACGGCGAGCCGCGAACAGGGCGATGGGTACCACCGCGAGATCCTCACCCAGGTGGGCGTGGATGAGGTCTGCCGAAGCGGCGAGCCGCGGCACGAGCCGAGAGGCGGGAAGGCTGTAGAGCTGCCGGGCCCAGGGCACGGGCAACCCGAGCCGCACGACACGTCCCCGTGCACCGAAGTCCTCCACGCGGGGAGCCGTGGGTGGGCGGGTCGTGACGATCATCTGGGTCACGCCGCGACGGTCCAGTCCCCGGCTCAGTTCGCCGGTGTGGTTTTGCATGCCCCCGATCGGATCGAAGCGCGTCGCCGTGACGGCGGTCGCCGGGGGCTCGAACACCGAACACAGCCGGAGGACCCTCACACGCGCCTCCCTTGGTCCGTGCAACTTCTGCCCGGCCACGCCTGCAGGCCCGGTACATCGCTCATCGACATGCCCGTGAACAGCGAAAACGTGGCCCGTCGCGGTATTATTTGACCCTTTTCACGAAATGGGAAGGGGCGGTGGCATGAGGATTCTGGTGCTCGGCGGAGATGGATATCTCGGTTGGCCACAGGCGCTCCACCTGTCGGCGCAGGGGCACGACGTGGGCATCGTCGACAACCTGATGCGGCGGGACTTCGACCTGCGGAACGGCTTCGACAGCCTCACCCCGATCGAGACGCCCCACCACCGCGTCAGCCGGTGGCTGGAGGTGTCCGGACGGTCGATCCGGCTCGATGTCATCGACCTGACCGACTACGAGGCCTTGTCAGAGGTCTTCGCGGAGTTCGCGCCCGAGGCCGTCGTGCACTTCGGTGAGCAGCGTTCGGCGCCCTATTCCATGATCGACCGCGAGCACGCCGTCCGCACCCAGGTCAACAACGTGGTCGGCACCCTCAACGTGCTCTACTGCATCGTCGAGCACGTGCCCGACTGCCACCTGGTGAAGCTCGGCACGATGGGCGAGTACGGGACACCGAACATCGACATCGAGGAAGGCTTCATCGAGGTCACCCACAACGGGCGCACCGACGTTCTGCCCTTCCCGAAGCAACCGGGCTCGTTCTACCACCTGAGCAAGGTGCACGACTCGCACAACATCATGTTCTGCTGCCGCAACTGGGG
>DASYMV010000042.1:0-2960 GCA_036008865.1 Pseudonocardiaceae bacterium
CTTCGCGTAGGCGTCCACCGAACCCATCGCGCTGCTGCTGCGGTCGCGGTCGACGCCGAACACGATGTAGGTGAACACCATGCCGTACAAGCAGATCAGCGCGACGAGCAACGCGTGGCGCCGCTTGCGGAACCTGTTCACGGCTTTCGGTCCTTCTCGTCCCACTTCTGCTTGTCGTCGGCGTAGAACTGGTTGCTGAACTCCTTGAGGCCTTCCTTGATCGGCGTGTGGACATCGCCGATCGTCGGCATGAGGTGGCTGATGTCCCGGCTCGCTGCGGCACGCACCCAGTTCTGCCCGTCGAGCAGTCCCTTGCCCGTGTGCGTGTCGATCGAGTCCGCGAACCGCTGCACGCCATTGCCAGGTTCGGGGACGTCCGCGTTGCGGGTGCTCAGCTTCGGCTGCCCCAGCTTCGCGTAGAAGTCCTCGACGGCCCGCTTGCGCGCCGGTCCGTTGTCCTTGACCCGCTTCGCCCAGTCGTCGACCTTCTGGCTCGTGCTCTGCGCCCAGTCGTCCGCCTTGGTGGCCGCGTTGTCGATCGCGTCCCGGCTGCTCCTGCTCACGCCTGTGAGCCCGTCGCCGAGGCGGTCGAGCCCGTCGGCGCGAGAGGTTTTGGCGGCCGAGGCGTGCGTGAGCTCAGCCGCTCGCAGGTTGCCGTAGGGGCTGTTCGGCATGCTCCTGGCGAGCCCCGCGAGATCGTCGGCCTGCTTGCGCATCGCGGTGCTCGCGCGCTTGGCGAGTGCGGCGAGCTTGTCCAGCGCGCCGAACAGCTTCTTGAGGAACCCCGCGATCTTGGTGCCGATCTGGACCGCCTTGGTCACCGCGCGCGTGATGAACGCGGCGACGGAGGCGCCCGCGGTCGGGACGGCCGCCGCGGCGGCCGGAACACCCCACGCGAGCAAGGTGCCGGCGAGGTCGGCGAGCAGGTCCCGGATGAGCGTCCTGGTCGCCGCGACGAGAGCCGCCGCGACCTTGATCTTGTTCGAGGCGGACTCCGCCGCCTCGGCGGAGTTGGCGAGCCCGGTGATCAGGTCACCGGCGCGCTTCTTGTAGGCGTCGGCGGCAGGACCGCGCCACCCGCTGAGCTGCGTGAGCGCCTGCTGCTGCGACTCACGGGTGTCCTTCAGCCGCTTGGCGATGTTGGTCCAGGTGTTCGCCGCGGCCTCGATCGCCGGCGGGTCTCCGGCGAGGTCGTCGAAGGGCTGGCGGACGAAGTCGACGTTCTCGATGATCCAGCCGACCACCGAGGACGCCAGTGTGCCCAGCGGATCCGTCGCGAAACCGGCGATGTCCATGCCCATCGACACGGCGTCGATGCCCAGCGACACGGGATTGATCTCCTTGCCCTCCTGGAAGGGCAGCGCGACGTCGCGGACGAGGTCCTCGGCCGTGTCGAACGGGCCGGCGCCGGAGAGGTGTTTGGTGTCGTCCTGGGCCTTGGCGACGAGCGGGTTGTCCGGCGTGCTCATGCGTACAATCCTCCGAACGCGGTGCCTTGGCCTTCATCGGTGTCGCGGTAGGTGGCAGCGGTGGCCCGCAGTTCGCCGCCGGTGGACTCCATCGCGCCGGGCAGCTTGCTCACCAAGTCCTTCGCCTGGTCCAGTTCCTCGTTGAAGACGAACGAGTACACCTGGCAGATCACGCCCATCACGTCCGCGCCGAGACTGACGTGTGACGCGTCGACGGCCTGCTGGAGATCTGACGCGAGCGTTTCGGACAGGAACTTTCCGTGCGCGTCGACCGCTTCGGCGTGGGTTTCGAATCCGGTCATCGCAGCACCGACCCGTTGCCGAAGTCGTCGTCATCGCCAGGGGCCGGGCGCCTCGTGGGAGGCTCCGGCGTCACCGTGCCCGCGGGGTCGATCGCCGCGATTCCCTGCTCCACCTGCTCGCGCAGGAAGTTCATGCTCGCGCCGTCGCCGAGCAGCGGCCGCATCGACTCCTCGATCTTGCGGGCCGCTTCGACCTGCGCGCGCCGGATCGTCTCCATGATCGTGCGGCCCAGCGCGGTGTGTCCCAGGTCGACGGCCTTCGGCGTGAGCTGGAGCGACTCGATCCGTCCGCCCGAGGCGACGGTGACGGTCACGGCCCCGTCCGGGCTGCGCACTTCCGTTCTCGACTCGCGGAACGCGGCCTGGATCGCGTCGGCCTGCTGTTGGGCGCGTTGCAACTGCTGCTCGAAGTTGGCGACGTACTGGTGCGGATCGGTCACTGGTGGGTCCTCGTCGTTCGGTGTGGATCGTGCAGATCCTGGCATTTCTGGCGAGCCGTCGTGACGGAAAGGCACAATCCGGTCATCCGTCGACGAGAGGAGCGCGTGCCGTGATGCCCGGCGAGCAGCCCAGGCCACCGATCACGCCCGAGATGCGCCGGCGTGCGCTGACCATGCCGAACAACTGGCTGCACGTCGTCGACCCCGACGGTGACGTCTCCAGGAGCGAGGCCGTTCTCGGCCGCTACCTCGTGGACGCGCAGGGGCAGATCACCGACCAGTACGTGCCGAATCCGCGATACCGGCCGGTGGGCAACGACCTTGAAACGACCATGCGGCTTCTCGCCGCCGGCCAGACCGGCAACGAGGACCTGCTCGTGGCGGTGCTCGCCGCGGAGCTGATCCTTCCGGCCGATCCCACGCGTCCACCCCGACAGCACGTCGTCTTCCGCAAGGGCGCCGACGGTCAGGTCATCGACGTCTTCGCCTCGTCACGCGCGCTTCCGCACGACTGGCCGCCGCACTGGCACCGCTTCACCGGCGTGGAGTTGGCGGTGCTGCTCGACCGCCTCGGTGAGCCCGTGCGGCTGCACCTGTACGGCTCGCCGGAGCTTCAGTTCGCGATCGAGGGTGAGGTTCTGGTCGACGCGTTGCGGGGCGCGGTCGCGGGATAGGAGGACAACCGGCGTCCGTGGGGCACTTCACCCCTCTGATCTGCGTTGACAGGGTTATGAAGGGCGACTGGGTTG
>DASYMV010000043.1:0-3191 GCA_036008865.1 Pseudonocardiaceae bacterium
CAGTGCTTGAACGATCAAGCTTCTACCTGCGTCTATGCCTGCCCGCGCCGAGAAATGGTGATTGGTCCAGTCGGCAGGCGCCACCGAACGAGTCCGGAAGTAACGGCCATTTTCGAGACTTCGGTGCATCGCAATACGCTACGTAATACGTGAGTGGGACTCATCACTTATTAGTGCACGTAGACCGGTTTATGTTGCTGTCGTTCATCACGTCTGGTTACCGTTCCGGCCGCAAGTCACGGTTCGGTCAAGAAAAGGATGTTGAGCCAACCTTCCAAGGTTGCACCGCCCGGATCCCCCGCCGGGTGTCCTGACCGAGCTCCCCGACGCAGAAAGGCACACTCTTGTCTCGGTACTGGAATGCCCGCGGCCGGAGCGTGACCACGGCAATCTCAACGGCCCCTGGCCAGCGTGGCACGCGTCGCACGGACAACGAACGATCATTTCTCGGCAGCAGGATGGCCGCAATCTTCGTGGCTGCCGGCGCGCTCGCGACCACGGCAGGTGTCGCCGCCGGCATCGGCACGGCCGACGCCCAGGTGGCACCCGTGGCCCAGGTCGCTCACGCGTCGCATCAGCAGCCTGTGCAGGCTGCCGTCGTCGCACCCACAGCGGCATTCGTCAAGCCCGCGCAGGGCACCTTCACCTCCGGCTTCGGCGCCCGCTGGGGTGCCGCGCACAACGGCGTCGACATCGCCAACGCGATCGGCACGCCGATCCTGGCCGTCACCGACGGCACCATCGTCGAAGCCGGGCCGGCCACCGGCTTCGGGCTGTGGGTGCGCCTGAGGCACACCGACGGCACGATCAGCGTCTACGGACACGTGGACAGCTTCTCCGTTCACGCAGGCCAGCAGGTCGGCGCGGGCCAGCAGATCGCCCGCATGGGCAACCGTGGTCAGTCCACCGGCCCGCACCTGCACTTCGAGGTGTGGCAGAACGGCTCGCAGAAGATCGACCCCGCTCCCTGGCTGGCGGCACGCGGCATCGACCTCTGAGTGCATACCGACTGGTCGGTACCCGATGTAGGGTGTCGGCCAGTCGTTGTGCGAGGAGGCGATCGTGGGTCGTTGGGGAATCACCCTGCCGCTGACCGGGGTGCCGGTCCTGCAGCACCGGGAGCTCGTCGCTGAGCTCGCCGACCTGGGGTACACCGACGTGTGGTCCGCCGAAACCACCGGCACCGATGCGTTCACCCCGTTGGCGCTCGCCGCGCAGTGGTCGGATCGGCTGAGGACGGGCACCGCGATCGCGCCGGTCTACACCCGCGGGCCCGCCCTGCTCGCCATGACTGCGGCGACCGCCGCCGAGGTGAGCGGCGGCCGGTTCGTGCTCGGCATCGGTTCGTCGTCGCCCGCGATCGTGCACAGGTGGAACGCCGCCGACTTCACCGAGCCCTATCGGCGAACCCGCGACACGCTGCGCTTCCTGAAGGCCGCACTGGCAGGCGAGAAGGTCGACGAGCAGTACGAGACCTTCACGGTGCGCGGGTTCCGTCTGGAGCGAACCCCCGAGCACCGGGTGCCGATCATGCTGGCCGCCCTGCGGCCGGGCATGCTGCGCCTGGCCGCTCGCGAGGCCGACGGGGCGATCACCAACTGGCTGTCCGCCGACGACGTCCCCGCGGTTCGCGCGGAACTGGGCCCCGACGCCGAGCTGGCCGCCCGGATCTTCGTCTGCCCGACCGAGGACGCCGACGCGGCGCGAGCTCTCGGCCGGATGCTCATCAGCTCCTACCTCACCGTGCCCGCCTACGCGGCATTCCACGACTGGCTGGGCCGCGGTGAGGCGCTGCGTCCGATGCACGAGTTGTGGGCCGCGGGTGACCGCAAGGCCGCGAACGCCGCGGTGCCCGACGAGGTGGTCGACCAGCTGATCGTGCACGGCAGCGCCGAGCAGTGCCGTGCACGCGTCGCGCAGTACGTCGCGAACGGCCTCGACACCCCGATCATCGCGCTGCTGCCCACAGGCGCCGACCAGTTCGACCTGGTTCGCGCCCTGGCGCCGAACGATTCGGCGCAGGAGGCGTGACGTCGTGGCCAGACGCGGTGGCGCGGAGGAGCTGAGCCGGACGGAGGCCCGCATCATGGCCGCCGCCGTCCGGTTGTTCGCAGCCAAGGGCTTCGACGCGACCACCGTGCAGGAGATCGTCGAGGCCGCCGCCGTCACCAAGGGTGCGCTGTACCACTACTTCGGTGCCAAGGACGACCTGCTGTTCGAGATCTACCGGTCGCTGATCGGTGAGCAGATGGCCGACCTCGACCGGATCGTCGCTCGTGAGGACGATCCGGGCACCACGGTGCGCGCCATCATGGTGAGCCTGGTCGAGACGACCGCGGCCCGTGTGGACGAGACAGCGGTGTTCGTCCGCGAGATGCACCGGCTCGACGCCGAGCACATGGCGTCCTTTCGCGCCGAGCGCAGGCGCTACCACGAGACGTTCCGCGCCGTCGTGGAGCAGGCGCAGGCCACCGGCCGGTTCAGCTCGGCGGTGCCCGCGGAGACCGCGGTGCTGATCGCCCTCGGCGTGGTCAACCAGCTGCCCACCTGGTACCGCCCCGACGGTCCGAAGCCGTCCGCCCAGCTCGGTGAGGAGATCGCCGACTTCGTGCTCGCCGCGCTCGCGGCTCGGGTATCGGCGTGATCGCGTAGCGCGGCCGGTGCCTCCTCGGCGTGGAGGTTCACCTCCAATCCGCTGCCGATCACGCCGAGGACCTCGCCAGGTCGGACAAGCCGGGGGGTGTGGTCTCACACCGCATTCGGCGGAAGGGCCGTGTGGATCTGTATACGCTCGCACGTCGGAGGTGGGGCGTTGACGAGCATGTCCGACGTGGCACGCGCCGCGGGGGTGTCGGCGGCGACGGTGTCCCGCGCGCTGCGCGGGGAACCGGGGGTCTCCGAGGCGACCAGGCGGTACGTCACGGAGGTCGCCAAGCGGATGCGCTACGCGATCGCACGCGACGCCTCGAGCCTCGCCGGGGGGCGCCGGTACGCGATCGCCGTCCTGGCCACCGACGTGAGTCGCGGGGAGGTGCTCGCAGGCGCGGAGGGCGCGCTGCGGCAGGCCGGCTACGACGTGCTGCTCTACGTGCTCGGTGACGCCGAGTCCCGTGACCGGTTCTTCGAGGAGATGCCGCTCGGACGGCGCGTCGACGGCGTGTTGGTGCTCTCGGTGGGACTGACCGAGCAGG
>DASYMV010000044.1:0-4188 GCA_036008865.1 Pseudonocardiaceae bacterium
CGAGCGCGCTGTCTTCGACTCGACGCGCTACGTCCGGCCGCTGGAAGCACCCGCCGCGCGGGCGGGTGACATCCCCACCGAGCCGACCCGGACGGACGCGTCGAGCTACCACGTGGCCCTGGCCGCGTTCGACAGCGCTCAGGACGCCGACGAGCTGGCGCGGCTGCTGCGTGAAGAGGTGGGATCGGACGCCTTGTCGGCCGTGATGGTCTACGTCGTGGAGCCGGACGGCGGTCTCCGTCTGGAGGGCGCGGACGGCATCAGCACTCAGCTGCGCCTGGAGTGGCAGCGCATGCCGATGCACGTGCCAACGGCCGCAGTGGCGTGCCTGCGATCGGGCATGCCCCTGTGGCTGCCGGATTCGAGGTCGGCACGGGCCCGGTACGTGCTCATCGGCGACGAGGAGAGCTGGCCCTCCCGCGCCTGGACCCCGTTCACGGACGGCTCGCGGATCATCGGCCTGGTGGGCCTGATGTGGGACGGCACGCAGGTCTTCGAGCCCACTCACCAGCGCTACCTGCAGACGGTGGCACAGGCCGCCGGGCAGCGGCTGCTCGCGATGCTCTCCAGCGGGCCGCCCGTGCGGAGCCGCAACTGGAAGCTGTGGATTCAGCACGTGCTCGACGGCCTGCCCGGAGCGGTGGCCATGCTGAGCGCTGCGCGGGACTCCTCTGGTGCCGTGGTGGACTTCCAGGTGGACGCGGCGAGCCCTGAGGCGATCGACGTGGCGGGCAGGCGTTACCAGGACCTCATCGGCACGACCGTCCTGTCGAGCTACCCGACCATCGTCGACACGGAGCTGTGGCCCGCCTACCACCGGGTCCTGCAGACCGGGGTCAGCGAGTTCGTCGGGCCGTTCGACTACACCGAGGTGGCTCCCGGCACCCCCCGGTTCTCGCTGTACTCCGTCGCGGTGAGCAAATTCGGTGACGGCCTGCTGGTCGCCTGGAACCAGCACGACTCACCGCAGCAGGCGGAGCTGCTCGGCCGGGTGCAGCGGCTCGGGAACCTCGGGTGGGGCCGCTGGAACCTGGTCACCGACGAGGTCACCTGGTCCGACCAGCTCTACGTGATGTTCGGCCGCGATCCCGCGCGCGGTCCGATGCGGCTGGAGGAGATCCCCGAGGTCGTCGTCGAAGAGGATCTGCCCGTTCTGGCCAGCACGATCAGCCGCATCGTGGAGCTCGGCCAGCCGGTGGACACCGAGTTCCGGCTCCTGGTGCACGGGCAGGCCCGCCACGTGCGACTCATCGCCGAACCGACCTCGGACGTCAGTGGCAAACCGGTCGTGCTGGACGGCATCGTCCAGGACATCACGACCACACGACGCACTCAGCAGCAACTCGTTCAGTTGAACGAGCAGATCCAGCAGCACCGTGACCAGTTCACCCAGGAGCACCGGGTCGCGACGCACCTGCGGCGGGCCGTGCTCCCGTTGCCCGCGGAACCGCTGTCACTGCCGGGGATGCGGGTGGCCGTGCGGTACCTGGCGGCGGAGCGGTGGGCCGACGTCGGCGGCGACTGGTACCACGCGCTCGCGCTCGCCGACGGCAGCGTGCTGCTCGCGGTCGGCGACGTCGCGGGCCACGGGCTGACCACGGCAGCGACGATGGCGCAATTGCGCTACGCGCTCACCGGCGCCGCGTTGATGGCATCGGACCCACCGGCGGTGCTCGGTGTGCTCAACACCCTGCTCACCGGCTCCGGCTCCGGCTCCGGCACGGTGACGCTGGCGTCGGCTGTCGTGGCGCGGTTCCAGCCCCGCAACCGCCGACTGTCCTGGGCGCAGGCCGGTCACCCGGCTCCACTGCTGATCCGCGGCGACGGCGTGCTCACTCTCGACCGGCCACGCGGCCCCGTCCTGGGCGCGGTGCCCGGCGCCTCTTACGACACCGCGGAGGAGACGTTGCAGGCTGACGACACGCTGCTGCTGTTCACCGACGGACTCATCGAGCGCAGGCCCGGTCCGCATGCCAGGGGCGACGACCTCGAGGTGCTGATCAAGCATGTGCGTGGTGTCATCCGTTCCGTCGAGATCACGGACATGCCCAGCGCTCTGACGGCGCAGTTGGTGCCCGCCACGTCGCTGGACGACACCTGCATCGTGGCGGCGACGATCGTCGACGACGTTCGCTGAACGGCTGCTCGCGTGGTCCTCTTCTTCGTTGGGGATGATGTGTTGCATGCGGCCCACTCGTGAACAGTTGGCGCAGGCGCAAGACCGGACGATTCCCGACATCGTGGCTCCGGGACTCGACGTGTTGTTCTGCGGGATCAATCCCGGCCTGTACTCCGGGTACACGGGGCACCACTTCGCGCGCCCCGGCAACCGGTTCTGGCCCGCGCTGCACCTCGGTGGGTTCACACCTCGTCAACTCCGACCGTCCGAACAGGACGAACTGCTGGAGCACGGCCTGGGGATCACCAACCTCGTCGGTCGCGCCACCGGCCGAGCCGACGAACTCGGTGACGACGAGCTGCGGGCGGGCGGCGCCAGGCTGACCGAACTGGCCGAACGCATGGCGCCCAAGGCGATCGCGGTCGTGGGCATCACCGCCTACCGCACGGCTTTCGGTTCGCGCGACGCCCGGACCGGTCCGCAGCCCGAACGCATCGCGGGCTCACGGGTGTGGGTGCTGCCCAATCCCAGCGGTCTGAACGCGCACTACGACCTGGCAGCGCTCGGTGTGCAGTTCCGGGCGCTGCGCGAGGCTTTGCCGCACGGATGGTGATGATGAGGACGCCTGGCGCAGCGGCGAGAGGTGTTGACCCAGCGGAGCGTCGTCGCCGCATTCCTCGAGCCTTCTGGTGATCACCGTCATCGCTCGACGCAGGTCCCGTGCCGTGCGCTCCACCCGCGTGAGCACCGCCTTCAGGTCTTCGCCGCGGATCACGACCGCTTCCACCAGCTCGCGGTGCTCCGTGTCGAGCAGGGCGAGCTCATCGTGGATCAGGGCCGCACGGATGGACGCGCCGAGCGCACTCGGTTCCACCTCGCCCGCCAGCTCGCGCCGCAGTGCGGCCACCAGTCGTGACCGCAGCGCACGACCGTCAGCGTCCTGCGCGGACGGAGCGGCCCAGTGCTGCTGCAGCAGGCGTGTGGCGGTGCGCCCGCTGCGGCATTGACTCTGACAGTCGCGCAGGACCGTCCACACGAGCCTGATCATCCGGTCCGCGACCGGTGTCGGCGCGGTCATGAGCGCCTGTGGTTCCGGGCGATGAGCCGGCGCAGTTCGCTCTCTCCGAGGCCGCCCCACACTCCGTAGGTCTCCTCGACCGTGAGCGCGTGCTCGCGGCATTCACGTCGCACGGGGCACCGGTCGCAAACGGCCTTGGCCTTCGCTTCACGGCTCTCCCGAGCTGCTCCGCGCTCGTTGGGGGTGTGGAAGAACAACGCGCTGTCCATGCCGCGACAGGCGCCTTTGAGCTGCCAGTCCCAGGAGTCGGTCATCGGGATGGGTAGTCGGGACAACTCTGGCATGTGACCACGTCCTCGATCGGGAGCGGACCTGATGACTCCAGGCTAGATTCGATTCAAAATCGTTTCAACTCGAGAATCAGTTGCGCTTCGTGACGTTGCGTGGTCACTCCGGGGTGTGCATGTGCAGCGGAGGAATCCCTGGTCACCAGAGGCGTGAACTAGCCGACGGCGGTGTCGGTCTTGCGGCCGGACAGCTCGAGAACCGCGGAAACCGCTTCAGACAGCGAGGAGACGACCCGCGCCCCCTGCGGCAGCCGCATGCCGAGCCAGCCTGCGCCTCCCAGCAGGATCGCGCCGGTGTGGCCCGCCAGGTCGCCCAGCGGAGCCAGACTCGCGTGTTCCGGGCTGTGCGCCCAGATCAGCACGGTGGCGGGGGAGAGCAGGGCGACCGCGTCGAGCAGCGCGTTCACGGGCACTCGTGCGCCGATGTTGCGCGACGGACAGCCTTGCTCGGCCAACGCGGCGCGCAGCACCTCCAGCGGGAGGCTGTGCTGCTCCTCGGGAGCGCAGGCGAGCAGGGCCGGGAGCCGTCCCTGCTCGACCGGATCGCCCGTCTGACGCAGGACGGTGATGATGCTGCTGGTGGCGAGGTGCTCGACCTCGACGCCGGCCTCCTGCTCGGTGGTCCGCTCGCCGAGCGCCACGAGGAACGGCATGAGCACGTCGTCCCAGGAACGGACGACCCCGTGCTTCGCGATCAGGTCGGT
>DASYMV010000045.1:0-3470 GCA_036008865.1 Pseudonocardiaceae bacterium
GTGGTCCGGCACGAGCTCGAGACCGACCCCGACCGGCTGAAGGTCGGACCGGCCGGAGTGCTGTGGGCGATCGCCGACCACGTGGTCGACAACTACCTCGACGTGACCGAGCAGATCGAGGACGACCTCGACCAGATGGAAGCGATGGTGTTCGCTCCGCGCAGCCTGGTCAGCGCGGAGCAGATCTACCTGCTCAAGCGCGAGGTCCTGGAGCTGCGGCGCGCGGTCATGCCGCTCGCGCTGCCGCTGCGCAGGCTCGCGGAGGGCTACACGCCGTTGATCCCGGAGCAGGTGCGCTCGTACTTCCGCGACGTCGACGACCACCTCGCGACCGTGTCCGAGCGCGTGGTGAACTTCGACGAACTGCTGACCACCCTGGTCGACGCGACGCTGGCCAAGATCACCCTCCAGCAGAACGCGGACATGCGCAAGATCACCTCCTGGGCGGCGATCATCTCGGTGCCGACCATGGTGGCCGGCATCTACGGCATGAACTTCGACCACATGCCCGAACTCCACCTGAAGTTCGGCTATCCGCTGATCCTCGTCGTGATCCTCGCGGCCTGCCTGTTCCTCTACCGCATCTTCCGTCGGAACCGATGGCTCTAGCGGGCGCTGCCCGCTGACCGATTCCCTTCCCGTCCGAACCGATCCACGGGAGTTCCGACATGACCAGAATCCTCAGCAACCCTCGTTTCTGGGGCCTCGCCCTTCTCCTCACCTGGGTCGTCATGGTCACCGTGACCATCGCCGACCAGCCCTGACCTCCTCGCTCGTTGCGGTTGGTCCCAGGGCTTGGCCTCCCAGGTGAAGGGGATGCCGTGGCCCGCACCGCTGCCGAGGCGCAAGGAGAGCCCCGCCGGCCACAGCTTGAGCAACAGGTGGAAGTCGTAGGGCCGGTCGGCGCGCTCATGACTGCGTCGCGGCTCGTAGACCAGGAGCGCGAGCGGTGCCACGGGCGTCGCCCGCCCAGCCGCCTCGGCCAGGACCGAGCGACCCATCGCCCGGTCCGCCGGGGAGACGTACTGCCACACAACGGAATGCCACACCACGGTGAGGACGTCCCGCTCCGAGCGCGCGAGCTGGTGCGCGAGCCACTCCGGGCCGGCTGCGCGCTGCACCGGCACCGGATCAGTCTCTGCCAGGTCGAACGCACCCATCAGCCGCTGCCACCGGTCGACCTGGTCCGCCCAGACGAACGACGCGAGGTGCAACCGTCCGTCCTCGGTGGACAGATCGACCGGGTGCACGTCGCAGGCGGCACGCCGCACGATCCGCAGGTGGGCGGACGGGTCTGCATCCGGCATGCCCGTCCACTCGGGGTCGAGCACCAGCGGGCTCTCCGGATCTCCGAGCACGGTGCCGTCCACCATGCGGTAACCGACCCGGTGCGGACGCAGGTTGAGGCCACCGCTCGCACCGATCTCCAGCAATCGCACGGGGAACGGCGTGCGCCGGCCCGCGGCGCACGCGGCTTCGTGGGCCGCCACCTGGAGGCCGCCGAACAGGGGGCCGTTGCGGCCGGGCTCGTTGGTCTGCACGACCGTGGCGCTGATCCTGCGCCGCAGCTCGTCGGCGTGCTCGTGCAGCAGCGGAACGACGTCCGCCCAGAGCGTTTCGAGGTGCGGCTGACCACCGACCGACGGGTAGTGCTTGGCCAGCGCGGGTGCCCTGCCTTCCAGCACGAGCCGGTGCACCGCGGCGGCGAAGCGCAGGCCCGGCACGGTCCCCTTCCGGTCGACCTCGCTACCTGCCATCACGCGCGCGGTGATGCCACCTGCGGCCAGGTCATCGGCGGCAGCGAGCAACAACGTGTAGGTCAACGGACTCGATTGGCGGCAGTTTCGCGCCGCGTCAACGAACAGCTCGACGAGCACCCCTCGACGCTAACCCGATTTCCCCCTGCGGCAACAGAGGAATCCGACTTTCACTCGTCCCGGCAGCGGACGGCGCGGGTGCGCGAGGTCATCGCGGTGGCCGGGCGGCAGCGCGAGCGCACCCCCGGTTCCGCCGGCTTCGCCGCGACTGATCGAGGATTACCCTCGCCAGCATGCCCAGGGTGCTGGCCGTGGCCGACGAGGTCGTCGAACAGCTGTGGACCGAGCAGGTGCGCCGGCACGAGGTCGATCTGATCGTCTCGGCAGGTGACCTGCCGTTCGACTACCTGGAGTTCCTGAGCAGCGCGCTGGACCGCCCGTGCGTCTTCGTCCCCGGCAACCACGACACCGACCTGGGTGGCTACTCGAACGTGCGGGGACTGTGGACCAAGGCCGGGATTCCGGCGAGCTGGCCGGGACCTGCCGGAGGCGTCAACGCCGACCAGCGCGTGGTCGACGTGGCCGGGCTGCGCATCGCGGGCCTGGGCGGGTCCATCCGGTACAACGGGGGACCGAACCAGTGGACCGAACGGCAGCAAGCACGCCGCATGCGTCGCGTGATCAGGCTCGCGAACTGGCGCAGGCTGCGTGACGGACGCGGCGTCGACGTGCTGCTGACCCACTCGCCACCTGAGGACTGCGGTGACGAACCCGACGCGCCGCACCGCGGCTTCGCGTGCCTGCGTCACGGGGTCGCACGGCTCCGGCCACCGTTGATGTTGCACGGGCACATCCATCCGCACGGCGGGATGAAACCTGATCGCCACCTGGGGGACACCCTGGTGGTCAACGTGGTGGGTTGCAAGATCCTGGACATCCCCTCGAGTGAGACTCGACAGGAGGCCGGACGTGCGCCGTGACACGGGATTCCCGCTGGCCGACGTGGAGAACGACTTCACCAGAGCGCGGCGGCAGCAGGTGCTGTCGCGCCTCGCCGCCTGGCTGCGGCGCGAGCCGGACGACGTCAACATCATGCTGCCGTTCGACGAGGTGATCGACGCGCTCGGCATGATGAGCGAGCGGCGTCTGGGCCTGCAGACGATCCGGCTCGACTCGATCGTCGGCAGCGTCGACCGCACGCGTGACTTCGACCGGCGTTTCCGGCCCACGTCGGGCCGGGTCCGCGAGCGGTGGCAGCGCCTTGCGCTGGCACAGCGCCGGGGCGAGGCCATCCCGCCGATCGACCTGTACCGCGTCGGTGACCTGCACTTCGTCAAGGACGGTCACCACCGGGTGTCGGTGGCGCACGCGCTGGGCCTGGACTCGATCGACGGCTACGTCACCGAGGTGATCACCCGGATCAACTCGAAGGGCATCCGCTACCGCGGCGACCTGATCGTCAAGGACTACCGGCGACTGTTCCTGGAACGCGTGCCGCTGACCGGACAAGCGCGCGCCGCGGTCGTCGTGAGCGACCCGTGGGACTACGCCGTGCTCGGCGAGAACGTCGAGGCGTGGGGCTTCCGGCTGATGCAGGAGCGCGGGCACTTCTACCAGCGCGCCGAAGTCGCGCGGACCTGGTTCGACGAGGAGTACGTGCCCGTGTCGGAGCTGATCGCCTCCGGCGACCTGATCGAGCGCGGCGAGACGGAG
>DASYMV010000046.1:0-9120 GCA_036008865.1 Pseudonocardiaceae bacterium
CATCGTGAACCACGGCAGCAGCCCAGCGCCGTAGCCGACCAGGACGGCGGCGTAGCGCCAGTCCAGCCGGGCGATCGAACGCCACAGCGCCCAAGCGAGAATCGGGAACGCCAGCCACCACAGCGCGGGCGTGCCGATCAGCATGATCGCGCCGACGCACGAGGCCTGGCCGCAACCCTGCACCGAGCTCTCGTAGTAGTAGAGCATCGGCCGCAGGCCCATCGGCCACGTCCACGGCTTCGACTCCCACGGGTGCCGGTTGGCGGCGGTGGTCTTCAGGTTCTCGTGGAAGTCCAGCACGTTGCCGCTGTAGAACCAGAGCGAGCGCAGCGCGTCGGGGACCCACGAGTCGGCACCGAGCTTCTGCCCGACGACGTGCCGGTCGACACCGGTCTCGCTGGCGAACCACGCCCACCACGTGCCCAGGTAGACCAGCACCGCGATCGCGACCAGCGACCACAGCGCGGGCAGGACGTCCCGCACCATCGTGCCGAGCCACGGGTGCTCCACGCCCGCCGCGCGCCGGGCCGTGAGATCCCAGAACACGCTCAGCAGACCGAACGCGACGATGTACCAGATTCCGGACCACTTCACGCCGCACGCGAGCCCCAATGACACGCCCGCGGCGAAGCGCCACCACCGGAACCCGAGCCGCGGGCCGTACGGCGAGTTGGCGACCCAGCCTTCGCTCACCGCCTCCGCGAGGCGTGAGCGCACCTGGTCGCGGTCCACGAGCAGGCAGGCGAAGGACACGACCACGAACAGCGCCATGAAGATGTCGAGCATGCCCAAGCGCGACTGCACGTGGCTCACGCCGTCGCAGATCAGCAGCACACCCGCGATCGCGCCGAGCAGATCGGACCGGGTCATGCGTCGCGCGATGCGCACGACCAGCAGGATGCACAGCGTGCCGGCGACCGCGGACGAGAACCGCCAGCCCCATCCGTCGTAGCCGAAGATCCACTCGCCCATGGCGATGAGCTGTTTGGCCAGCGGGGGGTGCACCACGAGCTCGTAGCCGGGGTTGTCCTCGTAACCCCCGTTGCGCAGCACTTGTGCTGCCTGGGGCACGTAGTGCTTCTCGTCGAATATGGGGGTGCCCTTGTCGGTCGGGAAGCCCAGGTTCCAGAACCTGATCAGGCCGCCGATGAGGGTGACGGACAACGTGATGAGCCAGCCGCGGCGCCGGTTGCCCGGCATCGGCGTGACGAGCTGACGCGCCCGGTCGGCACGCGGTGGCTGCGGGGCCGGTGGCATCTCACCGACGCCAACCACGCCGTCGGTCGACTGCGGCACGAGGACACTCACGGCACCGATCGTAGGGTGAGACATGTGAGTCCCGTATCTGGATCAGGCCGGTTGGTACTGGCAGCCACGCCGCTCGGCGATTCCCGTGACGCCTCCGCGCGCCTGGTCGAGGCCATTGCGACAGCGGACGTCGTGGCCGCCGAGGACACCCGGCGGCTGCGCTCGCTCGCCGCAGCGCTGCAGGTGAGCCCGTCGGGCAAGGTGGTGAGCTTCTACGACTCCGTCGAGATCGCCCGGCTGCCGGGCCTGATCGAGGCGATGCAAGGCGGCGCCACGGTGCTGCTCGTCACCGACGCGGGCATGCCGAGCGTCTCCGACCCCGGCTACCGCCTCGTGACGGCGTGCGTGGCGGAGGGCCTACCCGTCACGTGCCTGCCGGGACCGTCCGCGGTGACCACGGCGCTGGCCGTGTCCGGCATGCCCAGCGACCGCTTCTGCTTCGAGGGGTTCCCGCCGCGCAAGCAGGGGGAGCGGCGCCGTTGGTTCGCCGCGCTGGCGAGCGAGCAGCGCACGTGCGTGTTCTTCGAGTCGCCGCACCGCTTGGCGGCCACGCTCGCCGACGCGGCGCAGGTGCTGGGCGCAGATCGCCAGGCGGCGGTCTGCCGCGAGCTGACCAAGACCTACGAGGAGGTGCGCAGGGGCGGGCTGGGCGAGCTCGCGGAGTGGGCCGCCGAGGGGGTGCGCGGCGAGATCACCGTGGTGCTCGCGGGCGCCGAGCCTCCGTCAGCCGCTGCGGACCTCGACACCCTGGTCGCGGAGGTGCAGCAGCGCGTGGCAGCCGGGGAACGGCTGAAGGCCGCGGCCGCCGAGGTGGCGGAGGCCGCCGGGATCAGCAAGAAGACGCTCTACGACGCCGTGCTCAACGCTCGCTGAGTGCGAAAGCTCGCGACGTGAACCGGGTGAATTCCCGTGGCCGCGCCGTACGCGCGACGCCGCCCGGCCGAGGGGCGTTGAGGCGGTCGGCACGGTCTGCCCGGTCAATGGAAGGTGATTGGCGCCGCATCCGTAGGCTAGATGGCTATGAGTGCCTCCGTGTTGACCGCGGTGGCCTGGCCTTACGCCAACGGCCCCCGCCACATCGGTCACGTTTCCGGCTTCGGTGTCCCCTCCGACGTGTTCTCCCGTTTCATGCGAATGTCGGGCAACCGGGTGCTCATGGTCAGCGGGACGGACGAGCACGGCACACCGATCTCGGTGCAGGCCGACAAGGAAGGCCTGACCACCCGCGAGCTGGCCGACAAGTACAACCGCGTCATCGCCGAGGACCTGCAGGGGCTCGGCCTCTCCTACGACCTGTTCACCCGCACCACGACCGGTAACCACTACAAGGTCGTGCAGGAGCTCTTCCTCGCGCTGTGGCGCAACGGCTACGTCGTGCCCAAAACGCAGATGGGTGCGATCAGCCCGTCGACCGGGCGCACGTTGCCCGACCGGTACATCGAGGGCACCTGCCCGATCTGCGGTTACGACGGCGCCCGCGGTGACCAGTGCGACAACTGCGGCAACCAGCTCGACCCGGTGGATCTGAAGAATCCGCGTTCGCGGATCAACGGCGAGACGCCGCTGTTCATGGAGACCGAGCACCTGTTCCTCGACCTCCCCGCCTTCACCGAGTCCCTGGGCAGCTGGCTGCAGACGCGGACCGAGTGGCGGCCGAACGTGCTCAAGTTCAGCCAGAACCTGCTCGGTGATCTGAGGCCGCGCGCGATCACCCGTGACCTCGACTGGGGCGTGCCGATTCCGCTGGACGGCTGGCGTGATCAGCCGATGAAGCGGTTCTACGTGTGGTTCGACGCGGTGATCGGCTACTTGTCGGCCAGCGTGGAGTGGGCCCGGCGCAGTGGTGACGACGACGCCTGGAAGGAGTTCTGGACCAACCCGTCGGCCCAGGGCTACTACTTCATGGGCAAGGACAACATCGTCTTCCACTCGCTGATCTGGCCGTCGCTGCTGCTCGGTCAGAACGGCAGGGGCGACAAGGGTGGCGAGCAGGGTGCGTTCGGCGAGCTGAACCTGCCGACCGAGGTCGTCTCCAGCGAGTTCCTCACGATGACCGGGTCGAAGTTCTCCACCTCGCGCGGCAACGTCATCTACGTGCGTGACTTCCTGCGCGACTTCGGTCCCGACGCACTGCGCTACTTCATCGCGGTGGCCGGGCCCGAGAACCAGGACACGGACTTCACCTGGGACGAGTTCGTCCGGCGGACGAACTTCGAGCTCGCCAACGAGTGGGGAAACCTGGTCAACCGGTCGATCTCGATGGCCAACAAGAACGTCGGCGCGGTGCCCAGGCCCACCGTGCCCACGGCGGCCGACGAGGAGTTGAAGGCTCTGGCGCGTGGCGCGTTCGACACCGTCGGCGCGAACCTGCGCCGTTCGCGGTTCAAGGCGGCGTCGAGCGAGGCCATGCGCGTGGTGTCCGCGGCCAACCGCTACCTGTCCGATCAGGAGCCGTGGAAGCTCAAGGACGACCCCGACCGCCGCGACACGGTGCTGCACACCGCGTTGCAGGTGGTGCAGGACGCGAACACCCTGTTGACGCCCTTCCTCCCGCACTCGGCGCAACGGGTGCACGAGTTGCTCGGCGGCAAGGGCGTCTGGTCGGCTCAGCCGGAGATGCGGGAGGTCAACGACCTCGACGAGGCCGAGCGCAAGTACCCGATCCTGACCGGTGACTACGCGGCCGAGCAGGCCCGCTGGGAGTCCACGCCGATCGAGGTCGGCAGGCCCCTGGACAAGCCGACGCCGCTGTTCGCCAAGCTCGACCCCGAACTCGGCGAGACCGGTCCGGAGTGGGCTCCGATCGAGCGGTGAGCAAGCGCAACGGTGAACGACCACCGGTGCCGGAACCCCTTCCGGTGCCGGTGGTCGACGCGCACACGCACCTCGAGGCCTGCGGCGCGAAGACGCGCGAGGACGTCGTCGAGATGGTCGACCGTGCGCAGGCGGCCGGCGTCGACCGGGTGATCACCGTGGCGGACGACATGCCCGCGGCGCGCTGGGCGGTAGAAGCGTCCACTTGGGACTCCAGGGTCTTCGCCGCCGTCGCGCTGCACCCGACCCGGACGGCGGAGTTCAGCGACACCGACCGGGCCGAACTCGAGACGCTCGCCGCGCACCCGAGGGTCGTCGCGATCGGCGAGACCGGGCTCGACTACTACTGGGACTACTCGCCCCCGCAGGCCCAGCAGGAAGCCTTCCGTTGGCACATCGAGCTTTCCAAGCGCACGGGCAAGCCGCTGATGATCCACGACAGGGAAGCGCACGCCGACATCCTGCGCATCCTCGAGGAGGAGGGCGCACCGTCCACAGTGGTGTTCCACTGCTTCTCCGGGGACCTGGAGTTCGCGCGGGCCTGTGTGGACGCGGGCTACGTGCTCTCCTTCGCGGGCACCGTGACCTTCCGCAACGCGCACGCGCTGCGCGAGGCGGCGGCGTGGGCTCCCGCCGAACACGTGCTGGTGGAGACCGACGCGCCCTTCCTGACGCCGCATCCGTACCGAGGCCGCCCGAACGAGCCGTACTGCGCGGCGTACACGCTTCGTGATCTCGCCACTCTGCGTGGCGTGGAGGCGGCGGAACTGGCCGACACCGTCGCCCGGAACACCGAACGGGTCTTCCGACTTCATGACGTCCCGGAGTCGGCATGAGCCTCACGCCGAACGGCGGACGAGATTGCTCCACGTGTGGAGTGATCGGACTCACAACACCCGCCGGGGTGTTTGCGCGACGACTTGACCTCCGTTACGGTCCCGTGACCGTACCCGGAACGACGTAGTTCCGGGAACGCCCGCAGTCAGGCCGGTGCGCGTCGGGGACAACCGGATTTCCGCCGGTTGGGATGGCGCTGGCTCGGGAGTCGGAAAACACGCCAGAAGCGACGAAGTCGCGAACGAGCACACGAGGAGTTGCCGTAGTTGGTCGAGTTCAACTGACTGGCACGTCAACGCCAACGGTGTGCGCGGAGCGCCGCTTTGCGCCTTCAGGAGGTATCGACCCTGTGACTGGACGCGGCATCACCCGCGATGGCGAGGTGCACTCGTTCAACGAGGACACCGACTGGTTCACCCCGGTGAACACGACCGCCGTGGGACTCATGGAGCGCCCCGCACCCACGTGGGATCACCCCAGCTTCCCCCCCGGTGCACTCAGCATCACCCCCGAAGACGTGCGCGACGTCCTCGGCCCGCAGGCCGACGAACTGCTCGCCACGGCCAACGTGGACGTCGATGAGCTGATCCGTCTCATCAACGCCGAGACCACGGTGATGCCGCCGTTGGTCATCCCCGACACGGATGAAGAGACCGAGCCCGGCGTTCCGCCCGCCGCTCTGGTCGAGGCGGTCGGGAAGTGGAAGCGCAGGTTCCTCAAGACCGCTGTCGCCGCCGTGCTGGTGACGATCTCCGGTGGTGGTGCGACCGCCATCGCGATGGACAAGTCGGTCACCGTCGACGTCGACGGCCAGGAACAGACCCTCCGCACCTACGAGTCGACGGTCGGCGAGGTCCTCAAGGACGAGGGCATCACGGTCGGTGAGCACGACGCGCTGAGCCCCTCGCCGCAGGCGAAGCTCGGTGACGGCGGCAAGATCACGCTCGACCGGGGCCGGCTGGTCAAGATGAAGGTCGACGGCGAGCAGCGCGAGGGCTGGGTCCGCTCCGTCACCGTGGACGAGGCGCTCAAGCAGCTCAACGTCCCGTCCGACGGCGCGTGGGTCTCCGCCGACCGCAAGTCCGACGTCCCGTTGCAGGGCATGAACCTCGAGGTGAAGAGCCTCAAGACGATCACCCTCTACGACGGCGCGAACGAGCCCCGCCAGATCAAGACGAATGCCGTCACGGTCGACGAGCTGCTGAAGAGCGAGAAGCTCTCCCTCGGCGCCGAGGACGCGATCGAGCCCGGCATCGACCTCAAGATCACCAGCGGTGCCGAGGTCCACATCAGCCGCACCGGTGTCTCGGTGGTCAACCAGACCGAGGCCGTCCAGCCGCCGGTGGAGGAGATCGCCGACGACTCGATGATGAAGGGCGAGCAGAAGGTCGAAGACCCCGGCACGCCCGGCGAGCAGATCGTCACCTACCGCGTCACGGTCAAGAACGGCAAGGAGATCGGTCGCGAGAAGCTCGGCGCGAAGGTCACCAAGGAGCCGAAGGCCAAGAAGGTCCGCAAGGGCAGCAAGCTTCCCCCGGACGGCGCGATCTGGGACAAGCTCGCCTACTGCGAGGCGACCGGCAACTGGGCCATCAACACCGGCAACGGCTTCTACGGCGGCCTGCAGTTCGACGCACAGACCTGGCAGGCCTACGGCGGCGACCAGTACGCGTCGCTGCCGCACCAGGCCTCCCGCGAACAGCAGATCGCGATCGCGTCCAAGGTCCGCGACGCGCGCGGAAACTACTCCGCATGGCCCATGTGCCGTTCCAAGCTCGGCCTTCCGTAACAATTACCACTTGTGACTGATTCACCGTCGTCCAGCGGGCCGGGGAGTTCACTCCTCGGCCCGGCTGACGTTCGACGTCTTGCCGCCGAACTCGACATCCGCCCCACGAAGAAGCTCGGTCAGAACTTCGTGCACGACCCGAACACGGTGCGCCGCATCGTGGCGTCCGCGGAGCTGTCGCCGGACGACGTCGTGCTGGAGGTCGGGCCGGGGCTCGGGTCCCTGACGCTCGCACTGCTGCCCGCCGCACGGTCCGTGGTCGCCGTCGAGATCGACCCGGTGCTGGCCGCACGCCTTCCCGCGACCGCGGCCGAGCGCGCGCCCGAGCTCGCCTCGCGGCTGCAGGTGGTCGAGGCCGACGCCATGCGCGTCCGCGCGGACCAGCTCGGCGCGGCGCCGACCGCGCTCGTCGCCAACCTCCCCTACAACGTCGCGGTGCCCGTCGTGCTCCACCTGCTCGCGGAGCTGCCCTCGCTCACCAAGGGGATGGTGATGGTCCAGTCGGAGGTCGCCGACCGGATGGCCGCCGGGCCGGGCAGCAAGGTCTACGGCGTGCCGAGCGTGAAGCTGGCGTGGTACGCCGACGCGCGCCGCGCCGGGCCCGTTCCGCGATCGGTGTTCTGGCCCGTGCCCAACGTCGACTCCGCACTGGTGGCGTTCACCCGTCGCCCCGAACTCCTGTCCACCGTGGATCGCCGAGCACTTTTCACCCTGGTCGACGCGGCCTTCGCGCAAAGGCGCAAGACCCTGCGTGCTGCCTTGTCCGGTTGGGCGGGTTCGGCCGCCGAGGCGGAACGTCGACTGGTCGCGGCCGGCGTGGACCCCAGCACCCGCGGTGAGCAGTTGCACGTCACCGACTTCGTGAGGATCGCCGAAGCGGCGGGTTGAGCGACAGGCGATACGTCGGTTCGGCGCCCCCGGTCGTGGACGATCTGCGGCCGGGAGTGTGACTTCTCGAACGATCCCAAGGTCTGGACTTGCGCTCATCGATGCGCGTCGGGTCTACTCGATGTGCCATCCCGAGCGGCTGAGAGACCTGGCTCCACGACGCCGCAGCAACCACCCGCTGGATGCGGGCAGGTGCTTCAGCCAGGATCGATGGAGGATTGCGTGCCCACCATGCGAATGCTCACGCGCCGGCGAGTCGTCGACCAATGCCGCCGCACCGCTTCGGGCTGTCGTCACCTCGTATAGGCGCTTTCTTCCTCCGAGTTCTTCCCTCACCCCTCGCCGTCTGCACAGGACGGTTCACAGAGGACGGTTGCGCACGCCGTGAGCGTGCGCCGCCGCGCGCAGTCGTGGAGCGAACGTGATCACTGTCGAGAATCTCACCAAGTCCTTTGCCAGTCGCACCGGTCAGGTCACCGCCCTGGACGGTGTCAACCTCGAAGTCCAAGCGGGCACCGTGCTGGGCGTCGTCGGGCCGAGCGGAGCGGGCAAGTCCACGCTCGCCCGGTGCGTCGCGCTGCTGGAGCGCCCCGACAGCGGTTCGATCCGCGTCGACGGCACCGACCTCGTCGCGCTCGGCGGCAGCGCCCTGCGCGCCGCCCGCAGGCAGATCGGTGTTGTGCCGCAGGGTGACTCGTTGCTGCGTCAGCGCACAGCGGCGGGCAACGTCGCGCTCCCGCTGGAGGCCGCGGGCGTGGCCGGCCCGCAACGGCGCAGCCGCGTCGCGAAACTGCTCGATCTCGTCGGCCTGACCGACAAGGCGGCCAGCTACCCCGACCAGCTCTCCGGTGGTCAGCGCCAGCGGATCGCCGTCGCGAGGGCGCTCGCCGCGAGCCCGTCGGTGCTGCTGGCCGACGAGCCGACCTCCGCGCTGGACCCGGAGACAACCGGTTCCGTGCTGACCGTGCTCGACCGCGCTCGCGCCGAGCTGGGTGTCACCGTCCTCGTCGTCACGCACGACATGGGCGTGGTGCGGCGCATCTGCGACGACGTCGCGGTGCTCGACCAAGGCCGCGTCGTCGAGAACGGCAAGGTGCTCGACCTCGTGGCGGACG
Source organism: Pseudonocardiaceae bacterium (assembly GCA_036008865.1). Taxonomy (GTDB): domain Bacteria; phylum Actinomycetota; class Actinomycetes; order Mycobacteriales; family Pseudonocardiaceae; genus DASYMV01. The sequence goes on from DASYMV010000046.1 coordinate 8,752, forward strand.
CCGGAAGCCGCACCGCCTCCGCGCTGCTGCCCGCCGTCGACCAGAACCCGGCCACCGACAGGTCCTACGACCGCGTCGCGGACGTCGTCCTGGTGGGCTTCGCCGCCGTGGGGGCGCTGCTGCCCGAAGCGGCGAGCCGCTTCGGCATCGAGCTGAACCTGCTCGGCGGCGGCCTGACCAGGCTTGGCGAGACGCCCGTCGCCCGCTTCCGCGTCGGTCTGACCGGTGAGCGCGCCGACTCGGCGCTGGAGTGGATCACCGATGCCGGTGCTGCCGTTCAGCGCGCACCCAAGGGCCCACAGGGAGTAGCTGCGTGAGGCACGCAACACCCTGGTCCACCGTTGTGGACTACCTCGTCACAGCCACTGG